>JAHAIU010000474.1 GCA_018372555.1 Clostridium sp. | reverse complement strand
ACTTATAGAATATTAATTAAAACTCACATTATTCTTTCATGCTTTCTCTTATTCTTGTTAAAAACTCATCATATGTCTCCTTAGTGTATCCTCTTTCCCCATCTATTTCAAGCTTTCCTTTATAATTTTTACTCTCATCTAATGTTGTTAAATGTAATTTAAAAGTTTCATTATTAGGCACTTTAAAATCAAAATTAGTAATCATAATCTCATATATCTTATTATCATCATTAGCATATACTACATATTTTGCTATATCAGCATACATTTCAAAATACTCTAAAAGACTTCTTATTTTTTCTTCTCCATCTTTCTTATCTTTATACTTATTATTATTTGTGATTTTTTGCCTGCAAGATAATACCCACTTACCTTTAAAATTCGCCAAACCATTATGCAATGCTATATGCTGTTCATCTGAAAAGCCTTCTTTATATTGCTTAGTCCTATAGTAAGGACTATCTGAATATAATAAAGTATCTTCTGTATTTATTTCTTCATTCTCAAGTATAACTTTAAAATCACAGCAACTAACTTGTACCTTTTTAAATCTTTTTGAATATTCACTAATATTAGATATGTTATCTTCAAATTCCTTTAAGCTCTTTAATTGTACCCCACTAATTGAAAGCTTGTACTTATAACAAAAACTATAAATATAATAACAAGCTAACGCATTATTTATATCAACTTTATCTTCATCTAAAATAAAACCACTCTTTCTTTCTTCTTCTGTCTTTGAATTACTATATTCTCTAACTTGTTTTTCATACTTCTTGTACAATCCCATAGCATATTTAAGTTTTTCACGTTCAGCTTGGCTCAAATTTTCTAGCTTTTCAATTGTTTTATCTATTTTATCATACTCTTCATACTTATCAAATTCTACAGCTCTATCACTTCTTTCATATTGTTTTTCAAGTCTTTTATTAAATAACTCGCAACCATAATCAAATATTGCTTCATCTGTCTTTAACTCTAATTCCTTTACTGTTTGTCTACAAAGTTCTTCTAACTCCTTTGGCTTATATTTTATAGTTGCAAGAAGATTTGCTATCGACTTATCAAAGTCATTAATATAACCTTTCTCGCATTTTCTTATCGGTCTAGATGCTGTTACTGTACCTAGACCACCAAATAAATCAACGAATTTTTTATACTTAACTCTAGAAACAATACCATCAAATAAAAAAAGTAACTCTTTATTCTTTTTACCTTCTCTTTTTAACGCAATATCAGCTCCCCAATCATATCCTTCTTCATAATCTCTAATCGGAGTCATACCCCATTTAGTAAATGAATTGTGTGCCAGTCCTAAATCCTTAAGTACCTTACTCTGAACACCATCCATTTTCTCTTTATGATATAACATATATGTAATAAAAAATATAGCTTTTCTATATAACATAGGCATTACTTCTACTCGCCCATCACAAGTAATCTTTTGAATAAGCTCTCTCATTATACTACATGAAGTATCGTAATCTGCTCTCCCAATTTGAGATAACTTCTTCTTATCTTCAAATGAAATTTTTTTATCAGCATTATATGCTCTATCTGTTCCTGTTCCATGTGGAATTACTTTTTCTAGTAGTTCAATAAA
>JAHAIU010000473.1 GCA_018372555.1 Clostridium sp. | reverse complement strand
TGATCCTCATTTAGTAGATGGATTATCTTCTGTGCCTTTTGATGATGAAGGTGTAGCAACTAAGAAAAAAGATATAATTCATGAAGGTAAGTTAATGACTTTACTTCATAATTTAAAAACTGCCCACAAAGGAAATACGAAATCTACTGGTAATGGATTTAAGAGTTCTTATGCTTCACCAGTTGGAGTTTCACCAACTAATTTCTATATTAAAAAGGGAAGTAAATCCTTTGATGAATTATTAGAAGAGGTAGGAGAAGGAGTACTAATTACTGAGTTTGCTGGACTACATTCAGGAGCAAATTCAATAACAGGAGACTTTTCTTTAGCAGCAAAAGGGTTCTATATAAAAGATGGTAAAAAAGACTTCCCTGTAGAACAAATAACAGTTGCAAGTAACTTCTTTGATCTATTAAAAAATGTAGTTGAAGTAGGAACTGACTTAAAATTCCCTATGAGTAGTGTTGGAAGCCCATCTATAAGAGTAGAAGGTCTAAGCATAGCAGGTAAGTAATGAAGAATTAAGAATGAAAAATGAAAAATTGCAGAAATAATTCCTGCGGAATTAATAAATTAAAAGGAGCTGTTGCAAATGCAACAGCTCTTTCTCTATTTACAGTAATTCCGAAGGAATTACATCCTTAATTATTCATTCTTTAATTATTTAATTTTTCTCATTTCCAAAGTAGTTGCTTCTAATCATTTTATCTGATAGTAACATAATATTTTTATACATTTCTTTTTCTTCTTCTGTAAGGTTGTCGCCTACAACATCTAGGTTTGTTAGAGCCGCAAAGGATTTATTTGTATTAAGCAGGTTTCTTCCTAATGCTGTATTGATATACTTTTCATTTTCAACACCTAATAAGTATAGAAGTGTTGGCATTATATCTACTTGTCCACCCTTAACATCAAAAGTTTTTCCTTCAGTCATATCTTTAGACCAAATTATAAATGGAACAGTATGGTGACCGTTATCTAGGTACCAATCTTCCTTATTAGATAATTTTTCAACAGAGCTATTATAGTATTTATGAACTCCAGTATGGTCTCCCTCAATAACTACTACAGTATTATCTAATAAACCTTCACTATCTAATTTCTTTAAGAATTCACCAATTTGAGTATCTGTGTATTTAACACTTTCGAAATATCCACCCATTTCGTTTTTATCTAGTTCTTCATCTAAGCCTAGAACCTTCTTTTCTTCTGGAATAGAGTCAAATGGGCCATGATTAGTTAATGTTACAGTAAAGGCATAGTATGGCTCTTTTAATTCCTTTATCATTGGAACTACTTGAGTAAAGTAACTTTCATCTGATATTCCCAGACCTAACATTTCACTATTTTCATCAAATGAGAAGAAATCAACAAATTTATCGAAGCCTATTCCTGTAAGTCCATTTACATAATTCCAGAAAGAACCTTTATCTGGGTGAATAGCTATTGTACTATAATTCTTTTCTTCTAAAAGGTTAGGTAATGAATTATAAGTGTTTCCAGGATATCTAAAGAAAGTACTACCCCTTCTTACTGGGAACATTGAAGTATTAATCATTAAGTCTGCATCAGAGCTTGTACCTTCATTTACTTGCTCATAAATA
>JAHAIU010000472.1 GCA_018372555.1 Clostridium sp. | reverse complement strand
GTATCCTTTAGATTATTAAAGGGGGAACATGTTGGTTTAATTGGTGCTAATGGAGAAGGAAAATCAACATTTATGAATATAGTAACTAATAAACTCATGCCAGATGAAGGTAAGGTTCTATGGTCTAACAATGTTAGAGTTGGTTATATGGATCAACATGCTGCTTTAGAAAAGGGGCAAAGCATAAGAGATGCATTAAGAGATGCTTTTAAATATTTATTTGATTTAGAAACTGAAATGAATTCTTTATATGAAAAAATGGGTGATTGTACTCCAGAAGAATTAGAAAAGATGCTTGAAAGAACTGCTGTAATTCAAGATCTTTTAGATCATAATGGTTTTTATATAATAAATGCAAAGGTTGAAGAAGTAGCTAAGGGGCTAGGTCTTTTAGACTTAGGACTAGATAGAGATGTTGATGATTTATCAGGTGGACAAAGAACAAAGATACTTTTAGGTAAGCTATTACTTCAAAATCCAGATATACTACTTTTAGATGAGCCTACAAACTATTTAGATGAAGAGCATATAGTATGGCTAAAGAGATATCTTCAAAATTATGAAAATGCATTTATATTAATATCACACGATATACCATTTTTAAATTCAGTAGTTAACTTAATATATCATGTTGAGGAAAGAAAACTAACTAGATATGTTGGAGATTACTACGAATTTAAGAGATTATATGAAGAAAATAAAAAGAGATTAGAAGCAGCTTATGAAAAGCAACAAAAGGAAATAGCTAGATTAGAAGACTTCGTTGCAAGAAATAAGGCTAATGTAGCAACTGCAAATATGGCTAAGTCTAGACAAAAGAAGTTAGACAAGATGGATATTATTGAGCTTTCTAAGGAAAAACCAAAACCAGAGTTTAACTTTAAACCAGCAAGAACTTCAGGAAAAACTATATTTGAAACTAAGGATTTAGTAATAGGATATGATTCACCACTTACGAAACCTCTAAATCTTTATATGGAAAGAGGACAAAAGATAGCCTTAGTTGGAGCTAATGGACTTGGAAAAACTACATTATTAAAAAGCTTACTTGGAAAGATACAACCTTTAAGTGGAGAAGTATATTTAGGAGACTATCAACATATAGGTTACTTTGAACAAGAAGATAGAGATAAAAATACTAACACTTGTATAGAAGAAGTATGGCAAGAGTTCCCAAGTAAAACTCAATACGAAATAAGAGCAGCTCTAGCTAAATGTGGATTAACTACTAAGCAATTAGAATCAAAGATAATGGTTTTATCAGGTGGAGAAGCTGCAAAGGTTAGACTATGTAAGATATTAAACACAGAAACAAATATATTAATCCTAGATGAGCCTACAAACCACTTAGATGTAGATGCTAAAGATGAATTAAAGAGAGCCTTAAAGGAATACAAAGGTTCTATATTACTAGTATCCCACGAACCAGAATTCTATAGAGACGTTGTAACAGAAATATGGAACTGTGAGGATTGGACAACTAAAATAGTATAATAGCTTGTTTTAGATTATTGGATTTAGGATTATAAAGAATGAACCAGATTTCAAACAAATGAGATTAATAGACTTAGTTACTTGGTTAGGAATGTTTTTTATAAAGCTAATATT
>JAHAIU010000053.1 GCA_018372555.1 Clostridium sp. | reverse complement strand
TTGGTGCTGAAGACCGGAATCGAACCGGTACGGTATCGCTACCGCAGGATTTTAAGTCCTGTGCGTCTGCCTGTTCCGCCACTTCAGCGTATTATTTTCTGTCGCCCCTCAGCGACAAAATTAATTATATATGATGTTTTATATAGTGTCAACATCTTTTTTTCATTTTTTTATAAGTTTAATTTTAATATAATTATAAAAGGCTAATACGTTCAATTATATTAGCCTTTTATATAGATTTATATATTAAATTTATATGATGTCTAATTAATAATTATTAATTTTTTCTTCCACCTTTAGATTTGAAATCTTGTTTCTTTTTAACATCTTGCATTCTTTCTTCACTATCCTTTAAGAACCTTGACATTATATCTTCAAAATTTCCTGTATTTGTACTAGTCTTCTTACCTTCTGAAGCCCAATCTATTTCAACAGGCTTAGCTGATTTTTTTTGAACATTAGCTTGTTTTATTGATAAGCTAATCTTCCCATTATCATCTATTGATATTACCTTAACCTTAACCTTATCTTGCTCGTTAAGATGTTGTCTAATATCCTTAACAAATGAATCTGCCACTTCTGAAATGTGAACTAGCCCTGTTTTGCCTTCTATTTCTACGAAAGCTCCAAAACTAGTTATATTAACCACTGTACCTTCTAATATGTTTCCTGCCATCAAGGTCATGCTACAAAGATTCCTCCTTAAAAATTAAATAATATATGTTATTTATAATAATAACCTCTTTTTAATAGTTTTAAAACATATTTATCAATTTTGCTTTTGGGAATTCACAACTTTTTCTCCATCTTTAATCATCCCTAGTCTTTTCCTCGCTTGTTCCTCAAAATATTCATTAGAACCAGCCTTTTTAAGATCTGCCTCTAATTTACTATTTTTAATTTTAAGCTCCTCTAATTGTTCTTGACTATTAACAATATCCTCTTTTATCCTTTTAATTGTAACTTCCTGTTTAATATAATTAAAAACAAAAATTGCAAAAATCAAAACTATAACTAATCTTTTAAGAGTAATTTGCTTTTTAATTGCCCTCACCCTCTTTAAAATATATTATATAATATATTTTAAACACTATATATACTTTATTCAAGATTTTTTTTATTGTTACTGATTTTATCTACTTTTTTCCTGAAATACTATAAAAAATCACCTTAAATGGATAAATTACAGTCTTAAATACTATTCTTATGGTTTTTCCAAATATGCTAATTAAATAAAGTTCTATTTTTAAAACTATTGGACTAATAAATTTTAAATAAATTACTAAAGTAACAATCATAAATACATATACATAAGGATTTAAGAAAGCATAGTTCATGTAAAGTAAAAAGGTAAATACAGCAAGTGATGTAAATATCCAAAATAATATGTCCTCAACCATAATAATTATTTTAGGTACCTTCGCTCCTCTTATTATATTATATAAATCATATAACACTCCAATTAATATGCCTGATAGAATAGAATATAAAACTATGTTAAATTGTACATTAATAGGTAACGGCATACTATCACCTACTTAAATAATTTACTTATTATACTTTCTTTTTCTTTTTTAACTTCTTTACTGCTATATACTATGGAGGCTGTATTTCCTACTATTATCACATCACCGTTTTGAACATCTAACTTATTCATTTTTAGTTCAGATCCCTTTATTGTTAAAAAACCTAGTTTTGTATTTAATAATATCTTTTCATCATCAAAACTTATAACTTCCTCAACCCCTGTTAGAGTTAATTTTTTTCTACTTTCTAAAACTATATTGCTTCTTGGCTCTTCAAGCTTATTCTCATTCTTCTTTTCCATTTAATCTCCTCCACATATTCTTTATAAAAATATATGAAAGAGACCTTCTATTTATTCTTTATCTTCTTCCCCTTCAAGAATCTCATACATTTCTTTCGCATTTTCTTTTTTAACATGCTCTGCAATATTAATTATTCTTGCCTTTAAAGATCTATTTGCAAATTTAATTTCTATAATATCTCCTTCTTTTATAGTAGTAGAAGGTTTAGCAACTTTACCATTTATAGATACTCTCTCCCCTTCACAAACTTCCTTTGCAACAGTTCTTCTTTTTATAATTCTAGATACTTTAAGGTATTTATCTAATCTCATCTTTCTCTCCTTATATTTCTATTTATTAAAAGAACCCGAGTACACTCGGGTTCTTAATATACTATTTATTAACTTTTTCTTTGAACTCTTTACCAGCTTTAAATACTGGAACAGTTGAAGCTGGGATATTGATTGTTTCCTTAGTTCTTGGATTTCTTCCTTCTCTTGCAGCTCTTTCTCTAGTTTCAAAAGTACCAAATCCAACTAATTGTACTTTTTCACCTTTTTCTAAAGCTTCTTCAACGCTTTCGATGAATGCTTTTAATGCTAATTCTGCATCCTTCTTAGTTAATTTACTTTTTTCTGACATGCTAGTGATTAATTCTGCTTTATTCACAATTACATCCTCCTTAAATAACCCGTATATTTTAGTAGTTAACTATTTCTTCAAATATGTACTATAACTACATTCTCTTATTATATATCGACTTTTAGAACTAGTCTATAACTTGATGAATATTTTGTTATAAAAGCTATTTCTTACAATAAGTTATTTATAGTATAGTATAAACCAATATATATTATTCTTCAAAAAACTTATAAATCCTTCTTATTTTTTGCTATTTTCTTTACTTTTTGCTTTTTCCCATATTTCATCCATTTCTTCTAGAGTCATTTCGGCTAAATTTTTATTATTTTTAATGGCTGTTTCCTCTATATAAGAAAATCTATTTATAAATTTTTTAATAGTCAAGTTTAAAGCATCTTCCTCATCTATGTCTAATAGTCTTGCTACATTAACACATGCGAAGATCAAGTCTCCTACTTCACCTTTTATTTTCTCCTTATTATTGGATTTATATACATCTAATACCTCTTTTAATTCTTCTTCAACTTTCAAGGCAGCATCTTCAACTCTATCCCAGTCAAAGCCTACCTTCGCAGCCTTTTTCTGAACCTTATTTGCTCTAATTAAAGAAGGCAGTGTTCTAGCTATTCCATTCATTTCATCTGTAATAGTTTCGAAGTCTTTTTCCTTTTTCTTAAGCTCTTCCCAATTTACTAAGACCTCTTCGCTATTTTCTGCATTAACATCTCCAAAGACATGTGGATGCCTATAAATCATTTTCTCACAAATAGCTTCTATAACATCAGAAATATTGAAATATCCATCATCTTTTCCTATAGAAGCATGGAAAATTACATGTAGTAAAACATCTCCAAGTTCTTCTATTAACCCATCAATATCATCTTTTTCTATTGCTTCAACAACTTCATAAGCCTCTTCAACAATTTGATTCTTAATACTTTCATGAGTTTGTTCCATATCCCATGGGCAGCCATTTTCTCCCCTTAGTATATCTATAATCTTAACTAAATCATTAAAATCTTTTCTATTATCTTCATTCCTTGGTATATAAATTGATGTTGAGTAATCTATATCCTCTTGCATATCAAGCTCATATAATAGAATTTTTCTTACAGAACCTCTACTGTTCATATCTTCATCTCTAACAAATACTATTTCTGTTTCATCATTATAATATTCAAGGAGCCTAAGCTTAACTTCAGAAGCTATTATAGGATTATAAATTTGTGTTATTATTGTTCCTACCCTTTTATCTAGAACTTGATTATTAATATCAAAAGCATCTATTATCTTAAGCCCTTCTATAGGATCTATTTTTAATATATCCATCATAGAATCTATAAAGCTTACTGCAGGATATATCTTATACTTAATTCCCTTTTCTTCACATAAAGATATTAAATTAAATACTGATTTTTCAGCCACTAAAGGGTGCCCCGGAACTGCATAAACTAGTTCTTCACTTTCCTTATAGTTATTAATTATATCATTTGCTATATTATCATAAACCTCATCAAAATTTTCTGATGTCTCATAATAATGGTCATATGTTTTAAATTCACTAATTTTATCTTTTAGATAATTAATAGACGGATGCTTTCCTGTTCTAAAAAAAACATTTTTCCCCTCTTCTAATGCTTTAACAGCTCCAATAGTTAAAGCTTCTGGTGATCCAGGTCCTAAACCTATTATCTTTATCATTAGGATCTCTCCTTACCTTTAATTTTTTACTATCCTATTTTTTATATCATCTATACTAAATATTCTTAAAATTAATATTAGTATTCCATATATAATAATACCTAAAAATATAGCTATTAAGCAAGAATAAGTATTACTTACAGTTTTATTATAGACAAAATAATAGGAAAATAAGGATATTATTATCATAACTATAGATGCAATAATTGGTTTAATAAAGGTTTGAGTAACGTTTAAGCTAAGCTTAAGCTTTCTTTTAATAGATATCATATTTAATATAGTAGCTATAATATATGCAGCTATGCTGGCAATAACAGCCCCATATATGTTTATCTCTGGAATAGCAACTAATAAATAAGTCAATACAACTTTAACTATACAACCAATAA
This sequence comes from Clostridium sp., assembly GCA_018372555.1. GTDB lineage: Bacteria > Bacillota > Clostridia > Clostridiales > Clostridiaceae > Clostridium. The sequence continues at coordinate 10,945 of JAHAIU010000053.1, read as the reverse complement.
ATAAATTAATTATTGGTCTTATATAATGACCTATCCCCTGCATTATGGATGTAGTAGTTTGAGTTATTATAATAAATGGAACAGATATTGATAAATACTTAAGAATTAATATTCCGTCATATTTCCCGGGAAATATAATCATCATAATTGGTCCTGCTAGAAAATATAATCCAAGGGTGCATGGCATTGCTATAAGCATTGATAACTTAATAGATAATTGAACCTTGTCTTGCACATCTTTTCTTCTATTCATTATATAGTTTTCTGCTATGATAGGAATTAAGGCTGTCCCTAATGCCATTGACAACGTTAATGGTATATTAGTTATTACATTGGCTTTTCCTGTTAGTTGAGCGTATAGAACTGTGGCCATTTCTGATGTTACTCCTGATTGCATAAGCTTCTGTGGAACTAGTATAGAATCTATTAAACTCATAATAGTTCCTACTGTAGCACCTAAAGATATGGGCAAAGCTATTCTTAAAATCGAAGTTAGTACTTCTGGATTGCTCTTAACTCGCTTATTCCACATTTCCTTTTTTACCTTTTTATATTTTTCATAAAGGTAACTTGCACCTATCACTCCACCTGCTGCTGCACCAAAAGCTGCTCCCCCTGCTGCAAATTCAATTCCTTTAGGTAATAAGAAAATAGCAAGTCCTACTCCAATTACCACCCTACCAAGCTGCTCCAAAATCTGTGACACTCCTGAAGGAGTCATATTTTGAAGTCCCTGAAAGAACCCTCTATAAATAGTCATTATAGAAATAACAAAAGGTGCAAATGATATTCCAAGTAGTGCATAATATGATTTCATATCCCACTGAACAAATCTTATAATAGGTTTAGCAAAAAAGAATAATATAATGGTTGTACCAATTCCAAGCATCATCATTAGGAATGTAGATTCCTTTACTATTACAAATATACCTTCTATATCTCCCTTAGCCTTTTTTTCTGATATCATTTTTGAAATTGCTACAGGAACTCCTGAAGCCATTGCAACGAAAAACATATATAGAGGATATGACATTTGATAATACCCAACACCTTCATCACCAATAAGCATAATCAGTGGCCACCTAAAGAATAATCCAAAAAACCTTGCAACTATTCCTGCTATTCCTAAAATTAAACTTGCCTTTATTAATGATTGTTTCTTCATAAAATACCTCCAAACTTAAATTGCTGTTAATAAATTTTTATTTAAAGTTTAGAGGTATTATTACTTTTATTGATAACTTTATATTTTATTAATTAGTTCTATTGTTCCATTTGCTTTCCTAAGAAGGAAGAAGCTGTCTCTGCAAGCTTTAACTCTAACTCTCCAAGCTTTTCTCCTGACTCCTTAGATAGTATAATAACAGCACCTATCGCATCGCCTTCAGCTATTATTGGTGATATAACTTGACTTGAATAACTTCCACTTTCTTCATCATTATGTAATGGAATGGCTTTACTTTGTTCTGTTATTAAAACAGCCTTTCTTTCCTCCATTATTTCTTCTAATTCAGAACTTACCTTTCTTTCGATATAGTCCTTTTTAGAAGCACCGCTAACTGAAATAAAAGCATCCTTATCTGCAATTAAAACAATATGTCCTATTGCTTGTTGTAAGCTTTCAGCATATTCCTTTGAAAAGTCAGTTAATTCTCCAATAGGTGAATACTTCTTTAATATTACTCCACCTTCTCTATCAGTGAAAATCTCTAAAGGATCTCCTTCTCTGATCCTTAAAGTTCTTCTTATTTCTTTTGGTATAACAACTCTTCCTAAGTCATCAATTCGTCTAACTATCCCTGTTGCTTTCATTATTCCGAGATACCTCCTTACATTTATAATAATTAGTTGCAATATTATTATTTGACTACTTAGAAATTTTATACCCATATAACCAAAATTTATAATAATATATATTTTATATTAATTTAAGTAGGAGTTTTTAACATATTATGCTCCTCAGACCTCTCAAGCTCCAAGTAATAAAATGCGCTGCATTTTATTAATGAAAGAATGAAAAAATTAAAAAATGAAAGAATGAAAGAATGATTATAAATAAAAGAGGTTTTGCATAGCAAAACCTCTTCCTTCATTCCTTCATTACCTTAATTTTTTCATTTTAAGATTCTTCGCATTTTAACAAGAAAAACTCAGGTTTCCCTGAGTTTTTCTTATTAATTATTAATTAAAGTTTATTTTCGTATGTTTTAACTTTAAAATCCTTTTTCCATTGTTCTATAGAAGCTTCATACACTTCATTTTTCTTTTCATTTTCTAAGGTAGTTTTTATAGTCTCTTTAGCTTCATCTAAAGACTTTTCTTTATAATCAGTAACTTTAATTATATGATATCCATAATCACTCTTTACAAGATCCGAAATTTCACCGTCTTTTAACTTCTTAAAGGCATCTGTAAATTCTGTAACATACTTTGTTGTATCATATGTTGTAACACCTAAACTTCCACCATTTTCTTTAGTTCCAGTATCTTCAGAGAATTCCTTAGCTAAAGCTGCAAAGTCCTCACCATTAGCAGCCCTTTCTCTTATTTCTTTAGCCTTTTCTTCATCCTTAATTAGAATATGTGATACATTAGCTTCTTTAAAGCTATCTAAATGCTCATCATAATAAGTCTTTATTTCATCATCTGTAATATTTATATCCTTAAATATTTCTTCTGTAACATTGTTGGTTGCAAGATTGTTTTTAATACTTTCATTTAACTTAGCTGTATATTCTTCTAAAGTTAAATCAATATCTTCTAACGCTTTATTAAAGGCCTCTTCCCCACCTAAGCTTTCTTTTAAGCCTTCAATATATTCTGTAACACCTGCATCTATTTCTTCCTGAGTTGGTTCCACACCAAGCTCTTCCGCCTTCTTAATCATAATCTTTTGCTCAACTAAAAGATTTAGTGCTTGAGTTCTTAAAGCCTTAACTTGTTCTGCCAAATCAGCATTAGTATCATAATCTTCACCATATTGCGCTAAATAAGGATCTGCTATTTCATCAACTTCTTCCCTTGTAACTTTTAGATCCCCAACCTTAGCTAAAACTGTTTTTTTAATTGATTCAGGTGTTCTTTGAATCATTTCACAACCTACAGCTGAAAAAGCAAAAATACTTAAGGCTCCTACAGCTATTAATTTTTTAATTCTAATCAATGATGTTCCCTCATTTCTATATAATTTGTTTTAATCCTTATAATTGTACATCAATAGTATATCAATATTGTGACAGTTATTCAATTTTTTTAAATTAACTTTAAATATTTTTAATCAGGTTTTCTAGCATCTCTTTAAATAATCCTAGCATACCTTCTTTTTTGATTTCAGATAATCTTATTGCAAAATATGGCTTTTCTCCAAACATTAAGAATACCTTATCCTTATAGTTTTCTAATAAATTCTTATATATATTATTTATATTACTTGTTCCATCAGCAAATATAAATCTTATTTCCTTTGGCATTTCTTTAACTTCTTCTATAGAAAGCTGTTTTGCTCTACCCTTTATATAAGCTATATCCATCAAATTGTATACTGGCTCAGGAATTTCTGAATATCTATCCTCAAGTTCTGATTTAATATCCATATAATCATCTAGTCCATCTATTGCCGCAATCTTTTTATAAACCTCAATTTTTTGAATTTCATCCTCAATATAGGTGCCAGGTATATATGCATCAACTTTAATATCTACTGTTGTTTCAATTGGTTCCTTCTCAATCTCACCTTTAACTATCTTAATAGTGTCTTCTAACATCCTACAGTATAAATCATAACCTATAGCAGCCATATGCCCATGTTGAGCTGAACCCATCATATTTCCTGCTCCCCTTATCTCTAAATCTCTCATAGCGATTTTGAATCCTGAGCCAAGCTCTGTAAAGTCCTTAAGGGCCTTAAGCCTCTTCTCAGCCACTTCTGTTAGAACCTTATCTTTAGTGTACATAAAGTATGCATAAGCTATTCTATTGGATCTTCCTACTCTACCTCTTAATTGATATAGCTGGGATAATCCCATTTTGTCAGAGTCATGAATTATCATAGTATTAACATTAGGTATATCTATTCCAGTTTCTATAATAGTTGTACATACTAGAATATCGTACTCCCTATTCATAAAACTAATCATTTCTTTTTCTAACTGTCTTTCAGTCATCTGCCCATGTATTATTCCAACTTTACACTCAGGAACTAGTTCACTAATATACCTAGCCATAGCATCTATGCTATCAACTCTGTTATAAACATAATAAACTTGACCTTCCCTATTCACTTCCCTCAATATAGCATCTCTAACAAGCTGATCATTTTGTTCAACTACATAAGTTTGTATTGGATATCTTTCTTCTGGAGGCGTTTCTATAACAGAAATATCTCTAGCTCCAGTTAAAGACATATGAAGAGTTCTTGGAATCGGCGTAGCACTTAAAGTTAATACATCTACATTCTTTTTTAAACTCTTAATTTTTTCTTTTTGAGCAACTCCAAATCTTTGTTCTTCATCTATTATTAATAGACCTAAATCCTTAAATACTATATCCTTAGAAACTAACCTATGAGTTCCAATAACTATATCAACATTACCTTCCTTAGCTGCCTGTAATGTAAGTTTTTGTTCCTTAGCACTTCTAAACCTACTAATCATATCAATCTTAACTGGGAAGTCTGAGAATCTTTTAAGCATATTTTTATAATGCTGCTCTGCTAAAATAGTAGTTGGAACTAAGAAAGCCACCTGTTTTCCATCCATTACTGCTTTAAATGCTGCTCTTAATGCAACTTCAGTTTTTCCATATCCAACATCACCACATAAAAGTCTATCCATAGGCTTATCTGATTCCATATTTGCCTTTATTTCTTCTAATGATGTTAATTGATCTGGAGTTTCTTCAAATGGGAACTCATCTTCAAACTGTCTTTGCCATTCAGTATCTTTACTAAACTTATATCCTTTAAGAGTAGCCCTTGTAGCATATAACTTAACTAAATCTTCAGCTATTTCATTTATTGATTTCTTAACTTTTGCCTTAGCTTTAGTCCACTCGTTACTTCCTAATTTATTTACCTTAGGAGTTTTTCCTTCACTACCTATATATTTTTGAACTAAATCTAATTGATCTACAGGAACATATAGCTTATCACCTTTATCATAAACTATATCTAAGTAATCTCTCTTATGTCCCCCTACTTCAATTTGTTTAATCCCCTTATACACACCAACTCCATGATTTGCATGTACTACATAATCACCAAGCTTTAATTCTGCAAAGCTCTTTATTTTTCCTACGCCTTTTTTCTGACTCTTTCTCTTAGATATCTTTCTTTTAGCTTCTCCAAATACATCTTTATCTGATATAATACATATTTTTAAATCTGGATACTCAAAACCTTTTAAAAGATTACCAAAAGTAATAACTACTTCTCCAAACTCTATAGATTGAATATCTTCTCTATAAGAGCTCTCTATTCCTCTATCTCTTAGTGTATTTACAAGTCTTTCTCCCCTTGTTCTTGTACCAGATAAGATAATAGTTTTAAATCCCTTTTCCTTCTTTTCCTTAATATCTTCAATTAATAAATCTAGTTGACCTTGATAACTATTTAATGTTAATGCATTAATATTGTATTTTGAAATGGGTGATAAAAAATTGCTATTAGCTTCAAAGACATCTAAAGTTATAGTTTTTTGATTATCTAATCTTTCTAATAAATCATTCTTATCTATTAAAAGTCTATTTTGAGATGGCAAAATACCTCCCCTTTGTAGGAAAGCTTCATAATTCTCAATAAACTCAAAGTAACAACTCTCTAGTTTACCTTCACATTTTTTAATATCATCTACGACATATGTATAATTTTTCACATAGTCAAAAAAGCTATTTGATTTTTCATAAAAGTACGGCAAATAACTATCTACGGTTTCAAAAGTAAGCAATTCAGTTAAGGCTTCTATATTAGCTTTTACTATCTTTTCAAGCTTTTCTATTCTTTCCTCATCAGAACTTCCCTTACCTTTAATTTCTTCAAACTCCCTTAAAATGCTTTCTTTCCCTCGATTTAAGGCTTCTTCATTTAATATAATTTCTTTAGCAGGAAACACTTCCATCATGTCAACCTTTTCAATACTTCTCTGTGATTCAGTGTTAAAAGTTCTTATAGAGTCTATGGTATCACCAAAAAGCTCTATTCTATATGGATAAGTAGTCGTTGGTGGAAAAACATCTAATATTCCGCCTCTTAAGGAGAACTCTCCCTTACCTTCAACAGCTTCAACTCTTTCATATCCACATTCTAATAACTTTTGAGATAGAGCTTTGAAATCTACTTCATCATCAACCTTTAATTCAAAATTATATTCTTCAAATAATGCTATAGGTGTATAAACTGAAGTAAGAGAATCTATTGAAGTTACTATTATCTTCTTGGAATCCTTCATCATCTCTTTTATCACTTTTAACCTAGCCCATCTTAAATCACCTGAAATAGCATCTATATTGTAAAAAACTACTTCCTTGGCAGGAAAATAATATATATCATTTGTATAAAAACTTAAGTCCTCATATATGTTTTTAGCCTCCATGTCACTGTGAGTTAATATCACCATGGAGGAATCTATCTTTTCAAAAACACCATATATTCCATAACTTTTACCCGAATCAGATAATCCATTTATACTAATTGGATATTTTTTATTTTTAATGCTAGATATTATTTCATTAAAAGTAGAGTTTTCACTTAAGGGCTGCAATACTCCCTTTAATCTCATTAAAATACACCATCCTTACTACGCATTTTTTGACAGCTTAAATCCATTTAATTTATTCATTGCATCTTTTGTTCCACTTTTCATTATTATTTCAACAGCTTTTGAAGAAACTTCTATAACTTCCTTTAAGTCTTCTGCTTCTTCTTTGCTAAATCTTCCCAAAACATGAGAAACTAAATCACCAATTGGTTGTCCTACACCAATCTTTATTCTTGGGAATACATCTGTGTTTATATTTGAAATTATGCTTTTAATTCCATTATGCCCACCAGCACTTCCCTTTTCTCTTATTCTTATTTTACCAACCTCTAAGCTAATATCATCATAAATTATAACGATATCTTCTTCTGTTAACTTATAGAAGCTCATTGCTTCCCTAACACTTTCTCCACTTAAATTCATATATGTTGTTGGCTTTAAAAGTATAACCTTCTCTCCACCTATAAATCCTTCTCCAATTACACCTTTAAATTTTTCCCTAGTAACATCTATATTATACTTGCTTGAAATGTAATCTATAGCCTCAAATCCAATATTATGTCTAGTTCCATCATACTTATCCCCTGGGTTGCCAAGGCCTACAACTAAAAACATAGTTCTTTCCTCCTATTGTTTATTTGACATATTTATTATTATACTAGTTTTTTACAATAATAAAAGTCCTTTAAAAAAAATAGCAACTAAAGAGTTACTATTTTTTTATGTTGTCTAATTGTATTTGTAATTCTATTATTTTTCCTGATCTCATAACTTTGCAGTTAAGTATATCATTATTATTCTTTTTATTTAATATTCCATATATTTCATTGATATGACTTATATTATGCCCATCTATCTCTAATATTATATCGGTAGGCCTTAATCCAGCTTTATAAGATGAACTATCTTTTTTTATTCTAGTCACATACAATCCTATTTCATCATCAAGGTCTTCATTTTCACTAAAGCCACCTTCAACAATACCTAATATATCTTTTATTTCATTAGTAGATTTAATAATATCATCTAATGATGTAAAATCAGCTATATAGTACATATCTTTTCTGTCCATATCATCATTTATCTTCTTACTAGCAAACCCTATAAGTTCCCCTCTTAAATTACATATAAGTCCACCGGTGTTAACTTCTGTAATAGGTGTATTTACTTCCATTAAACTATACTCTGTATTATTTACTTCTATGCTTCTATTAATTGAAGTTATAATTCCTGGTATAACATTATCTATATAACTATCTCCTACAGAGTTACTAACTAATGCAATTCTTTCACCTACAATTTTTTCTTCATTTGAGGCAAACTTAATAGGTTTTAACTTACCATTGTAAACTATTTGAATTATTGCTACATCTATATCTTCATTAAAAACTATTATATCTGCTTTTATTGGATCATTCCCTGCTCCTGGAACCTTAACGTAAATTTCTTTCATTTCTTTCACTTTAGAATAGCTAGTTAGTATTCTTCCATTACTCTCTACTATAATCCCTGTAGAATTCCCTTCAATATACCTATTTTCCATTAAATAATTCTTATCTGAGGCAATAGTTACTATTGAATCCTTAACATTATCTATTAAAGTAGAATAATCAAAGATAATATTATTTCTTTCTTTCAGAATCCTATTTAAATTATTATATTTAAACTCAACTAATATACCTGCAGACAAAGCTCCAAATATTCCAACTATAAAGAATAAAATAATACTTTTTAAAAATATAATTAAGTTAGACTTAGCTTTTTTTCTTTTAAATTGTATTTGGGGACGATTATCATCATATAAATCTTCATTTTCATTTAAATTTTCATCATATTTCATCCTCATCACCCCGTACAATACTTTATCTATTTTTCTTCTCTTTTAAGAGTAAAAGTAAATTTAACCCCTTTATCTGGAATATTATTAACCCATATATCTTGGTTATGTTGAGTTAATATAAGCCTTACTATTGATAATCCTAGCCCTGTGCTAACTTTATTTGTTCTTGATTTGTCAGTTTTATAAAATCTTTCCCAAATTTTATTAATATCTTCTCTTGGAATATTAGGTCCATTATTGAAAATACTTACATATATGTGATCTCCCTTAGCATAGGTTTCAATTTGAATTCTTCCCCCTTGCTCCTTTCCATATTTAATAGCATTTTCTAAAATATTAGTAACAACCTGAATAATCCTATCTCTATCACCTAGGCAGTATTCATGACTTTTATTAAATATAACATCTACCTTAATATTCTTTTCTTTTATTTTTCCTTCTAAATTTAAAGTACAAAGTGTTATTATTTCATTTATATCCATCTTTATAATGTTAAGGTTAAATTTCCCTGATTCCATAGATGATATATCTAATAAATCTGTTACTAGTCTTGAAAGTCTACTTACTTCATCATTAACTATATTTAAGTAATAATTTTCTCTATCCCTTGGAATTACTCCATCAATAATTCCAGTAATAAATCCCTTAATCGAAGTAATTGGGGATCTAATCTCATGAGATACATTTGATATAAATTCCCTTCTAACAGTATCTACCTTTTCTAATGATTCAGCCATTATATTAAAAGATTCAGCAAGATCTCCTATCTCATCTTGAAAATCTATATAAACTCTTTTTTCAACTTCACCTTGTGCTAGCTTTTTAGCTGCATTATTAATTTCAGATAAAGGCTTAATTAATATTTTTTTAGCAAAGTAATAGGCTACTATGCTAGATAATATAACTGCATTTAAAACTGAAAGCCATATAATGGTATATAAATTAGAAGCATTTACAGATGATATAGGCTTAGTTAATATAATTAATCCATTAAAATTATTATTACTAAACAAAGGCTTTAAGTATGCTCTACCCTTAACTTCATCATCTTTTCTTATAAAATTATGTTGAAGCATATGTCCTGATTTTAATGATTCCATATCCTCATTTTCAATATCTAACTTTGAATACTTTAAGTAATCTAACCTTTCATCTGAGACTGCATAAACATAACCTTGATTATCTACTATTATAGAATCCATATCTACAGATACTTTTATAATTTTCATAGTATTTTTTAAATCTTCATAGCCTACTTCATTATTTTTATTTAAAAATTCAGAAGTAGCTTCTTCTACAATTTCTATATATTTTGCAGCTCTTTCTGACTCCTGCCTAGAATATTCTCTATTTATTAAAGTAGATAAAAACATTCCTACTAAAATCATAACTGTTGCAGTAATAGAGGAAAAGGTAAGTAATAACTTATAAATCAGCCCCTTTTTCCTCATCTATTTAACCTCAAATTTATATCCTACTCCCCAAACTGTTTCAATTTGCCAGTTCTCTCCACCATTGATTTTTTCTCTTAATCTCTTAATATGTACATCAACAGTTCTTGAGTCTCCTGGATAATCATATCCCCAAACCTCACAAAGCAATTGTTCTCTAGTAAATACTTTATTTTTATTACTTGCTAAATAGTGAAGAAGCTCAAACTCCTTTGGTGGCATCTTTATTTCTTCACCTTTATATACTACATTGTATGAAGCGGAATCTACTGTTAAATCAGAAAACGTTATTAGTTCTGTATCTTTTTCATCATAATTGTATCTTCTCATAACAGCCTTAACTCTAGCTAGTAATTCCTTAGGTTCAAAAGGCTTTACTATATAATCATCAGCACCAATTTCTAAAGCTAATACCTTATCAAAAGTATCACCCTTAGCTGTAAGCATAATTACAGGTATTTCATTGTTTTTTCTTATCCACTTTAATACTTCTATTCCATCCATACCTGGAAGCATTATATCTAGTAATACAAGATCTGGTTTGTATTCAGTAAATAAGTTACAAGCCTCTTTTCCATTATTACATTTTCTTGTATCATAACCTGCACTTACCAAGTACATATTTATAACTTCACATATATTCTCATCATCATCTACTATTAATATCTTTCCAAACTTATTATCCATATTAACACCATCCTTGCTTTTATTATAATTCATTTAAAAATAATATGAGTACTTTTAAATAAATTATAAATAATAATTAATATTTGTAACAGATTATTAACTGCTTTTTCATTTTTTATAGTCATGTACCACCAGCTTAGCTGGTGGCTTGATTAAGCCCTATAAGGGCATGATACTGGCGGCACTACTCGTGCTCTGAATAACTGCCAATCGCA
>JAHAIU010000471.1 GCA_018372555.1 Clostridium sp. | reverse complement strand
TAAACAAATTACTGTTGGTGAAGATAAAAGGATTACCAAAGTTGGAGGATTTTTAAGAAAGTACAAACTTGATGAACTTCCTCAATTAATTAATGTAATTAAGGGTGATATGAGTTTAGTTGGGCCTAGACCAGAAGTTCCCAAATATGTTGCAATGTATAATGAAAAGCAAAGAAGAGTATTAGAGGTTAGACCGGGTATAACCGATTATGCTTCAATTGAATATAGAGATGAAAATAGAATACTAGGAGAAGTAGAAAATCCAGAAGAATATTATATCAATATTATTATGCCTCATAAAATTGATTTGAATATGAAGTATATAGAAAATAATAGTGTATTAATAGATATTTCTATTATATTAAAAACTATTTTCAATATTGGAAAGTAATTTGTAAAGGTGATGAATATGAAGAAGTTAAATTTTGCAATTATAGGATGTGGAAGAATTTCATATAAACATGTAGAAGGATTATATGAAAATAAGGATGTAGCAAGTTTAGTTGCAACATGTGATGTTAAGGTTGAACTGGCAGAAGCTAAAGCAAAAGAATATAAAGATAAAATGAATGATAGTTCTTTAAATATAGGGGTATATGAAGACTATAAAGAAATGCTTGAAAAGGAAGATATTGATGTAGTTACTATAGCTACAGAAAGTGGATATCATGCAGAAATTGCGATTTACTGCATGAATAAAGGCAAGCATATTATAGTTGAGAAGCCAATGGCTATGTCAATTGATGATGCTAATGAAATGATTGAAGTTGCTAAAAAGAATAATGTTAAGTTATCAGTAGCTCACCAAAATAGATTTAACAAACCTATTCAAAAGCTTAGAGAAGCTATAGAAGGTGAAAAGCTTGGCAGAATAATGAATGGTACTGCAAGAATTCTTTGGAGAAGAGATGATAATTATTATAAGCAAGCTCCATGGAGAGGTACTTGGGACCTAGATGGTGGTACTTTAATGAATCAATGTATACATAACATCGATTTATTACAATGGATGATTGGATCAGAAGTTGAAAGAGTTTATGCAGAATGTGATACCTTTAGAAATCTAATAGAAGCTGAAGATTTTGGTGCTATAGTAATTAGATTTAAAAATGGTGCTATAGGAATAGTTGAGGGAAGTGCTGTTGTATATCCTAAGAATTTAGAAGAAACTTTAAGTGTATTTGGTACTGAAGGTACAGTTGTTATAGGTGGTCTTGCCGTAAATGAACTAGAAACTTGGAGATTCGAAGGGGAAGACGAAGAAGCAGTTAAGAAAGACTTGCAAGTTGAAATAGATAGTGTTTATGGAAAGGGACATACACCTTTATTTAGAGATGTAGTAGAAGCTATTAATGATGATAGAAAACCATATGTAAGTGGAGAAGATGCAATAGTACCTCTATCAATTATTTTAGCTGCATATAAATCAAGAAAGACTGGAATGCCAGTGAATTTCCCATTTACTAATTTTTCTAGTTCAGATATGAAGGAAAAATAGAATAATATTTTTCAACTTAAGAAAATTTTAAGATTACAAAAGTTTTATTAAGAAAATATTTATTGTTAATAAAGAAGATTAAAAATATAATACTAAGTGTAGGAGTTTTTTTACA
>JAHAIU010000470.1 GCA_018372555.1 Clostridium sp. | reverse complement strand
TGATCTTCCACATATGTAATATCTATAGGTGATTTTCCGTGTGCTGGGAAAATATCTTTTATTTCTTCTTTATATTTCATAATCTTTTTTAGACTATTTAAAGCCGTTGAAAATGGTGCTTGATGATCACTTGTTGCAAAATACCAAATATTATGCCCTGTAACTTGATCTCCACTAAATAGTCTGTTATTTTCCTTATCTAAAAGCATAATATGACCATAGCTATGCCCAGGAGTGTGAATAACTTCTAACTTCTTATTTCCAAGATCAATTACATCATTATCCTGTAAAAAATGTGGAGTTACTTTATTTATAATTCTAGTCTTTATAAACTCTTCTTTATTTATTACTTTTCCTAATGATGGCATTTTATTAATTCTATATTCAACAGCTTTTGTTCTAAGTTCTGAATTATCATTCCATAGTAATTTTCCATAGTCTAACTCATGAATCCAAATCTCATCAAAATGCAAACTCCCTAACCCATGGTCTGGATCACCATGACTTAATACCAACATAATTGGTAAATCTGTAATTTCACGAATTAAAGGTTTTATATCTTCATAACCATATCCTATATCAAAAACTACGGCTTTCTCACTACCTATTATTAAATAGCAATGTACACTATCTGTTTCTGTAATTACGTATAAATCATCGGATAATTTTTTTACTTTATTTAATTCTGACATTTTGTCACCTTCTTAAATTCTTGTAATATTATATTCCTACTCATAACAGCTATCATCAAATCCAATTAACCATGTTGCTACAAAACTTACTACAATAGTTAATATTATTGCTATAATTGCAAAATAAAAATTAGTCATAGTTCCATCAGGATTTAAAAAAATTGGCATAGTGAAGAATGATGGTGCTCCAAAGCTATATACACGTACACTAAAAATTGCGCAAAATACTGCATTTACTACACATGCAATCCAAGTTGCAATTAATGGCTTTTTCATACGTACAGAAATACCATATAATGTAGGTTCTACAACACCAGCTAAAAATGATGTTAAGGCACAAGAAGATGCTAATGTACGTAAGTTTGAGTTTTTAGTTTTTATCATACATGCTAATGCAACTCCAAATTGAGAAAAATTCATACCAATAAATGCTACAAAAAGCATATTGTCATATCCTACAGTGCTAAACATTGTCATAACTAATGGTATAAGTGCTAAGTGCATACCTGTTAGTACTAATAATGGTACAAGACTTCCTATAACTAATACAGATGCCCAAGGAGCAACATTATTTATTGATGTCATTAATTCACATAAAAGCTCTCCAAGGTAACTACCAATTGGACCTGTTACACATAACATAACTGGAATCATTATTATTAAAGAAAGTAATGGTCTAAATACAAATTTAATTGAACTTGGTACTATTTTATCAACTAATTTTTCTACATAACTAAAAGCAAATATTGTTAATATAATTGGAATTAAAGTAGATGTATAATTAACTGTTCTTAGTGGAATTCCAAATAAATCTACATATGATCCAACTTCAGTAAGTCCTATTAATACTGGACTAATCATTATACCCCCAAGAAAAATACTAATCATAATATCAGTACCAAATTTTTTAGCTGAAGTATA
>JAHAIU010000052.1 GCA_018372555.1 Clostridium sp. | reverse complement strand
TTTACTTTTTTTTCTTATATTATAAAGTCCGCTTTAATATCAAACTTGGATAATACGGAATAAAATAAAGGGGGATTTAAAATGAATCAAATTGATTTGAGTGTAACATCTCTTAATTCAATGTCTATAAATAAAAAAATAATTTTAAATGCCAATATTCAAGAAAGAAGCAATTTTTATTTTTTCCCAAAGCATATACATCAAAGCATTGAAATCTATTACTTTGTATGTGGTTCTTGTAAAATGGATATTGGAAAAGAAACTGTAGTAGGTGATGCAGGCAGTATTATTATAATATTTCCAAATACCGTTCATTCTTTTTACTTAGATACAGATATTCCTTGTAAATTTATTCATATTCATTTCGATCCATATATGCTGGGTTCTATTTTGATCAATAAAGAAAACCTTAACATAGATTTATTTTCTATTTTAGAATCAATAAATAACTACTTTAAATCTACAGCTGACAAGGCTATGATTTCATTACTCTATTCCATTGTTGATGAAGTAAATAACCCTCAGCAGTTTTCAGAAATTCTAAGTACCCTTCATTTAATAGAAGTATTAATATATTTTATGAGAAAAGAAACTATATCCTCATTGCTTTTAACTTATGAAACAGAAATTACTCCACGCTATGTTTTTCTTGCCTTTGAATATATAAAAGAAAATTATTCGGAAAAAATATTACTATCCGATATTGCAAATTATCTTAATATATCATCTCGATATTTAAGTAAGTTGTTTTATAAAGAAACTAATTTAACAGTACTCCAATACTTAAATATTTATAGAATTAATAAGTCTATAGACTTAATGATGACCACTGATAAATCATTAACTGATATCTCCTTAAGTGTTGGTCTTGGAGATTTACAACATTTTTCTAGGTTATTTAAAAACGTTATAGGAATTAGCCCTAGTAAGTATAAGAAAATGCTACTTCATGATTAATTTACCTTAATGAAAAACTTTTGTTTCATTTTAGATAAAATCACTTTTACTTACTAATCTATAATACAATGAAATTAACCTTAGTATTTTAAAGGAGATATAACTTATGAACATAAAAATTCAAACTGATTGCATTAATATTAATTGGCAGGAAGTTAGGAATATAGTAAAAACTGTTGGCATGTCATATGTAGATGCTGAAATTCATAAAAAGTCTTTTGAAAATATAATTAGTCAAGCACCATCCTGTAACTTTATTTTATATTCTTCTCCTGAGAAAAAAGGATTTTATGAAAGTCTTGGCTTTAGAAAACTTTCCACTGGTATGGGACTATTTTATGATATGGAAAGAATGAAAAATAGAGGCTTTATTAAATAAAATTTTTAATCTTTTACTCCTATATTCAACCACTTAGTTAGTAACATTTATATTAAATTTGACATAGTATAGAATATGGTACTGCAGATTGATTAAAAATTTGCTTTTAATTATACTTCCATTTCTACAGTGCTAAATATATTTAACTAAAGAGGAATGATTGAATATGGGAAACAAAGATTCAAATAATAATTTCTATATTTACTTTGATGATGAAGATTATAATGAAAAATCTTATGGTAAAGATGACGATTGCTATTGTGATTCAGATGATAAAGACTATGATGACTACTGTAATAAGAAAGAAGAAAAGAAGCATCATCATTGTGAAAAGAAAGATGAAGATAAAAAAGAAAAATGTAAATGCAAGTGTTATTGTAAATGCTATGTAGAGAAAGAAAAACCTCATAAAGATCATTGCAAAAATGATAAAGAAAAAGATTATGAAGACTACTGCAAGTGTCATCATAAAGAAGAAAAACCTAGAAAAGATTACTGCGATTATGAAAAAGAAGACAAAAAATACAATAACTGTTGCAAGAAACGCGAAGATAAAGACTACGGTTGTAAGAAAAAAGAAAAAGATTATTATGAAATGTACTGTAAATGCTATAAAAAAGAAGAAAAGCCCCACAAAGATGATTGCTATAAAGATTACAAAAATAATGGTAATTGGCGTGAAGTAGATGACAAGCACTGTGGTTGCGAAAGAAAAGAAGAAAAGCATGATAAAGATTGCAGAAATAATGGTAATTGGCGTGAAGTAGATGATAAGCACTGTGGCTGCGAAAGAAAGCATGAAGACAATTGTAAAAAAGATAAGTATGAAGAATATTATTGCATTTGTAAAAAAGAATATGACAAAGACTATGATTACAATTACGAAGATCACTTCAAAAATTGTAAAAATAAATATGAATCCTCTAGAAAATATAGATAAGTATAATATTTTAATAAAATATCGATATTATTAGTTTAGAAGTATAGTAGCTATATCTTTGTGTTTTTGAAATCCAGGGATATAGCTTTTTCATTTATACTATTATTTATAATAAAAAAAGATAGAGGATATAAATCTATAATACATCCACTATCTTAAACTTTTCATAAATAATAATTTATATAAAATTTATTATTATTTTATTGTTTAGGAAAAATACTAATACCTTTTAACAATGATTATTATCTCCTATAGGATTTTCAATTAAAGTAGCAACTATAAATGCATGTCTATGGCCATCACTTTCTCTTGTAACTGCATAAACAAAGTGAATATGCCTCCCCTTTCCTACCTGTATTGCAGGACCTGTAAATACATCTATAATATGAAAATGATCATTAAAGAAATCTGTTCTAGTTGCTATACGGTGAATATGACTTCCCTTACAAGGAATAGCTTGTCCACTTACTCCAGCAAAACGATGATTATGAACATCATCACTATTAAGCTCAGCCAATCTTACACTACCAACAAACTCATGAACATGCTTTTGTGTTTCATAATTATTCATAGCTTAAATTCCTCCTCATTTGTTACATAATATATAATATTGGATTCATATTCATTTTGTTACTATGATATAAATATTTGATTAATATTCATTTTTTACTATAATATAAACTAAAAAAACTCTCCTTCATTTTTAAATCATTTAATAATCTAATTCTTTAATGAAGGAAAGTTTCTAATTTATTATTCTATAATTTATTTATAAGTCCGCCTATTCTTCATCTTGCAATGCATCATAGCCATGTTCTTTAGTTCTAATCTTGATTACATCTTCTACGTCATAGATGAATATTTTTCCATCTCCAATATTTCCTGTGTAAAGTACCTTCTGTACTGTATCAACAAAAATTTGTGTTGTGATTTTACATATTACAACATCAATTTTAACCTTAGGAAGTAATCTTGTCTCCATAGGAGCACCTCTGAAATAAGTTGTATTCCCCTTCTGCATACCATGTCCAAGAACATTAGTAACTGTAAGTCCAGTAATCCCAAGTTTTTCAAGTGCATCTTGAAGTTTTGATAGCTTAGTTTGATTAGTAATTATAGTAACCTTTGTAATTTTCTCACCTGAATGTCCTTTATGGACTACAGGTACTGCAACATCTTTTGAAACAGAACTTATAGTTGTATCAGAAACTGCATTATCTATTTCCATACCTTCACTGCTGTTTATATAATCTGCACCACTTGCAACTGGAGCAAAATCTGGATAAGCGATATTTCCATGTTCTCCAATGTCAAGTCCAGCAATTTCTTCTTCACGGGATACACGAATTCCAAGAATTTTCTTGATTAAATACCAAACAAGTAAAGATGATGCAAATACAAATGCACCAACTGCAATTATTCCTATAAGCTGAGCACCAAGTAATTCAAATCCCCCTCCATAAAAGAGACCATTTTTAGTTGAAAGACTTGTAATTCCTTCTTTAGCAAATAGTCCAACAAATATTGTACCTAAAATACCACAACAAAGATGAACTGCTGTTGCACCAACTGGATCATCAACCTTAGCCTTATCGAATAACATAACTGCAAATACAACAATAATACCTGAAATTCCTCCAATTAATAAAGATGCCTCAATACTAACATAAGCACAACTACCAGTAATTCCCACTAACCCTGCAAGGCAACCATTTATAGTCATACCTAAGTCTGGTTTACCTATTACAATCCAAGAAGTAGCAGTTGATGTTAATATAGCTGCAATAGCTGCAGTGTTAGTTGTCATCAAAATATGCATTACATCTGCTGGGTTTTGAAAACTCATTGTAGATCCAGGATTGAACCCAAACCATCCAAGCCAAAGAACGAATAAACCTATAACTGCTAGAGACATATTATGTCCTGGAATAGCCTTTGCTTTACCATCCTTACCATACTTTCCAATACGAGGTCCTAAAACTATTGCACCTGCAAGAGCTGCCCAGCCTCCTACTGAGTGTACAACGGTATCCCCTGCAAAATCCATAAATCCTAGATTTGCAAGCCAACCGCCTCCCCATACCCAGTGACCTACGATTGGATATATAAGAAGTGTTAGTACAAAAGAAAAAATTATAAACGAAATATACTTAACACGTTCAGCAACAGCCCCTGAAACTATTGTTGCTGCAGTACCACAGAAAACAAGTTGAAAGAAAAATTTACCCCAAAAAGGAACATTAGATGTCAATGTGTCATTATAGAAGGAAAGATCAGCATTTCCTAAAATAAATAAATTTTCAGTTCCTATAAAAGGATTGTCCCCTCCAAACATAAGCCCCCATCCAAGTAACATAAATCCTAAAGATGAAACTGCAAATACGATGAAGTTTTTTGATAGGATGTTAACTGTATTTTTTGATCTTGCAAAACCTGCTTCAACAGATGCAAAGCCAAGATTCATAAAGAAAACTAAAATAGCTGCAAGGAATACCCAAATAGTATCGATTATTACTGTAGTATCCAAAATAATACCCCCTTTTTTAAATAAAAAAAAGAGAACAGAGACATTCTTCTTAAGAACGTCTCTGCTCTCTCTTTTTTTATTGTTATTATAATATCACTGCAAAAATCATTTGTCAATAATTAGCTTTTAAATTTTATATCTAATTATTTATCTTATTTTATCACCCTTTATATTATTCTTGCATACTTTTTAAATACTCCACAAATTGACGAGCTGTTCTACCTGAACGTTCTCCCCCTCTCCATAGCATGACGCTCTGCAAGTATATCAAGATTATCAACCTCTTTAACTGCAATCTTTTCAACCAAGCTCATATTCATATCCATAGCATATTTTCCTTCTCTAAGTTTTATTGTTACATTTAAGTAAATAACAAACGTCAAATTGGTGTTAGCATTAAGTAGTAGACATATTAAATCAAACTAAGAAAAATACTATTTAGTTAAGAAAAAAATATAGTGTAAAAAACTAAATCTTTAAGAAAATTAGAAAATGAGGATTAAAATCAGCTATTATAAGGATATTAAAGGCCAACACTTATTCGTATTTTTAGAATAGAAAATGATATAATAACAAAAAAGAAGACTTTATATGAAAGGATTTTATATGAAAATAGAAAAGATTAAAGCATTTATTGATTTATATAATTGTGGTAGCTATACTAAGACAGCAAAAATGAACTATATTTCTCAAACATCTATCACTCAATATATCAACTCATTAGAAAAAGAGTTCAATATTCAATTATTTGATCGTAGTGTTACACCTGTAAAGCCTACTACAGCTGGTGAATTGTTTTACAAAGAAGCTAAACTCATTTATGAACAATACTTAAAAATGCAAGAGGTGATGGCATCTTTTCATAATAAGCAAAGTATTCCTTTAAAAATTGCTTATACATCAGTTGTAGAAGCGCAGATGATTCTTCCTTATATCATGACCTTTAAGAAAAAATATCCTCATATTAATCTTATTTTTAAACAAGTTTTGATGAAAGATTTAGCAAATACTTTACATGCTGGAGTATATGATATTGTGATTACAATTGATTCGGAATTTGATAAAGAAAAGGATATTGAAACATATTCCTTATATAGTGGTTATTACAATGCTATTGTGAGTAGTAATCATCCTTTATATGATGAAAGTGAAATTACTAATGAGCAATTGTATAATTATCCTTTAATTATGTTAGATAAAAATATTATTGGTAAATCCTATGATAAGATGATAGAGAAGAGTCAAAAAGATGGATATTTCCCTATCATTCAAAAGACTGCCCATGATTTTGATTCTGAAATGATTCAGATTATTGTTGATGATTTAATTGGTTTTATTCCTGACAATTATAAATTAAATGATTTTTCTTTAGAACTTAAAAAGATACCTATTAAGAATTCTACACATACTTTTCAAATAGAATTAGGTTATTTAAAAAGTAATCATAATGAATCTATTTCTTTATTATTAGATATTATTCAAAAATAGAATAGCTTATTATTATTTAGAATTATTGAATGATACTGATATTAGTTATAATATATTTATCAAAAGAAAAAGGAGAGAAAATATGGGTAAATTATTATTAACTGGTGTTGATGGCAATCTAGGTAGTATTGCTGCTAAAAAATTATTAGAAATAGAAACTAAAGATAACTTAATTTTTTGTGGATATAATCCTGATGTTTTAAAAAAATATGCTGACATGGGCATTGAAACACATATTACAAACTTTAACAAAACAGAAGGCTTAAAAGAAGCATTTGCTAATGCTGACAGATTAGCATTAATCTCTATGCCTTTCGTTGGCCCTAAAAGACAAAAGGCTCATCGTCAAGCTATAGATGCTGCTAAAGCTGCTGGAGTGAAACAAATTATTTATACTTCTTTAGTAAATGCTGCAGATGAAACTAATCCAAGTGTTGAAAAGAAAGATCATATTTATACAGAAAACTATATAAAAGATGCTGGATTAGATTATATTTTCTTAAGAAATTCTCAATATGCTGAAGCAATGATTACAAACTATTTTACATATGTTAAGGGTGATGGTGTATTAAAGAATTCTCAAGGTGATGGTAAGATGGCTTATATTTCTAGAGTTGACTGTGGTAAAGCAGTTGCTTATGCTTTACATAGAGGTAGTGAATACCATGAATCCATTCTAAATATTAATGGTTTAGAATTGATGACTATTTCTGATTTTATTGAATATGGTAATGAAGCAACAGGAAATCATATTTCTTATCAAGAAATTACTGATGAAGAAAACTATCAAATATGGGATGCAATGGGTGTACCTAGAACAACAGATGGGATTTTTGATGAAGATTCTGAAGCACCATTCTCAAGTGATGGTATGGTTACATTTGCACAAGCTATTAGACTTGGAAAAATGGATACTTTTACAGATGATTTTAAAAAGTTAACTGGTGATGATCCTATTAGTGTTTCATATATGTTTGAACATGCTGATGATTTCCAAGTAGGAGAAAGACATTCAAAAGATGACTAAAAAGGTAATCGCAAAATAGTGTATGAAAAAGAGAATTACTTTTCAGTAATTCTCTAAATTTAAGTCACTTTATATCTTTTTTTAATATAAGTAAATCATTAAAATCAGTAATCTTTATTAGTCCACCAGACTTTTTTATTTTTAAAGCTTGGAGAACATCATAGTACCTTGCTTTAGTCAATGGATTAGTTACCATACATAAAATAGATAAAATTAAACATATACTCGTACCTACAATAAATATAAAATTAAATCCTTGTAATGTTGATTGACTTTGAACATCTAATAAAGTATTATATCCAATTTTATCTATTGATATACCTAAAATACTCGTACCAATAGCAGCTGCTATTTTTTGTGATACAGTAGCTAAAGAATAGTAAAGTCCTTCTTTTCTTTCACCTGTAATAAGTTCATCAACCTCTACACAGTCTGAAATCATTGAATAAATCACTTGGTACAATGCATTTAATCCTACCACTAATATACTACTCATAATAATAGGTCCTATTGATGAACCTTTCTTTAAAAAGAATAATGGAAAAACTATCATACAAGAAAGCCATATTCCCATAGAAATAACCCATGCCTTTGCCTTTGAAATCTTAGTAGACCACATATCAATAGGAAAAACCCAAAATAGTGCTACTATCCACATTATTATATTAACTGCAGAAATTTGACCTTCACTCAATTCTAAGTTATTACTAAGATAATAAACTAAAATCCCCAAAAATATAACTTGTGCTAATATACCGAATATGAAAGCACCTGTTAAATGTAAAAAAGGTTTATTTTTAAATGGTCCATTGAAAATAGACTTTATACTTATCTTATTCTTTACTATAGCATTTTTATTTTCATAACCCTTTGATGCATACCAGCCTATTAGAATACTTATAGTACAAATTACACCGAAAATACCAAAGCATACTGACCAGGCTTGACGTTTTCCACCAACAATAGGCACAAGGTAAGATGTATAAGCCATAACTCCTCCACCTATAGCAACTCCAACAATTGCCCAGAATGTACGAATCATAGCTAATTGACTTCGTGTATTATAATCATCTGTAACTTCCCCACTTAGTGAAGTATAAGGAACATCAGTTGTTGTTTGTACCGTATAAAAAAGTAGCGCAACAATTATAAAATAAATTTTTTGATGTAATTCAACCAAATTCCAACATGTAAAAAGTAACCATGTAATAATACCAAATGGAATTGCGCTGAAAAGTAAAAATGGGCGTCTTCTTCCTTTCTGGGGATCACGATTATCTGAAATTATACCAATAAGTGGATCTGTAATAGCATCCCAAAAAGTTCCAATAGTTAAAATCATTCCTGCAAAGCTAGCAGATAAGCCTACAACATCAGTAAAAAAATATAACCCATATGTAGTGAACATGGTAAATGTAAACAATGTTGCCAACCCTGGTAAACCATAAGCTATCATTCTAGAACGTGACATATTCATCACATTTTCACTCCATTCTTTATGTATACAGCAATATGTTGAATAAGGAGTCCCTTATTCAACACATTCTGTTTCTGTGGAAGTCATACCAGCAATTTTATATGAAAATGGTTGGAAAATAGGCATTAACCAGTCTATTATCTTTCCAAATCCTAAAACTGCTACTAATGTTCCTATACCCCATGGAGCGCCCATAATGACACCTAAAACAAATAGAATCGCATAAGAAATCATTAAACCTACTCCATAGCTTTTATGTACAATATCAGCACACACAAAAGCAAAAATATCACTTGCTTGATAACCTAAACCAATAGGTATATAGTAAGATAAAGAAATAATTATTAAAATAGATCCTAGGATAATTAATCCTGCCTTAGCAGCAATACTTAACTCTGATGCTTCTGGAATAATTGGAGTAAGAAACATTGAGAATAGATTCATAAAAGGTCCAATTGTAAAACACCATATAAGTGTTCCAAAGTTCACTAAATCTCTTCTCACTAATAAGAAGAATACAAAAACTATACCTTCAAATACTAGTGATGCAGTTCCTAATTGAACATTGAAAACATTTGATAAACCAATTTCAAATGTTGTTAAAGGATCACTTCCCCAGTCAGCAGAAACAAAAAGTAATACACCTAAAGCAGCAACTGGTACTGAAGGAACAATCGCTAAACAACGTCTTAAATATGAAAGTACTTTATTATTTTCCACTTTTAGTCCTCCCATTGAACAGCAATTGCACGTACTGGTGAACCATCTGTACCAACAACTTTCATAGGGATAGCAATAACATATGCATCATCAAAATCAATGTTATCAAAATATGCCCAGTTTTCACCTATCATTAAGCGTTCTTTAGAAAATAGATCATGTACAGGGAATTCTGTACCTCCAGTCTTATCTGCATTAATTGTATCAATACCAATAAAACGTACACCTTTATCTACTAAATATTGTGCTACTTCACCATTTACATATGGATGTTGAAAGAATTCTTCAGTACCACGTTTTTTATACCAATTTGTATTAAATAAAACAATTTTACCTGGTTCAATTAAATGGTCATATGGCTTCATATCTTCCATAGTAATTTCTTCTTCAGCTTTCTTATCTGTTACACGGACAATAACCGCATCTCCTAAAAAGAAATCTAATTCCATTTCATCAATTTTTGCACCTTCGTTTGAGAAGTGATATGGTGCATCAACATGTGTTCCTGTTTGAGTTCCCATTACTAAACGAGATAAGTTATATCCTTCTACTTCTAAAGTAGTAGCTACCTCTACAGATGGTTCAGGGTCCCCAGGGTAAATAGGAGTTTCACTAGTGAATTCCCATGATAAATCTACGATCTTTTTTATTTTATGTCTTTTCATTTTTATTCTCCTAACCTATATAAGCTTTATTTAAAATTTCAAGATAATCATTTTTACCAATTTCTTTTGCATTATCATTTGATAACACATTTGCAGCTGATTTTTCAGCTATTTGTTCAAATTTGTCTTCAGATATATCTGATAAATCTTTTAAAGTAGGAATATTTAATTTTCTATTTAATTCTTTAATAAATTCCACACCTTCTATTGCATAATCATAGTCAGTCATGCCTTCTTTTCTTACAACTCCTAATGCCTTTGATACATCAACAAATCTATTTGTACAAGCAGGAATATTATATTCCATAACATAAGGTAAAAATAAAGAATTTGCCACCCCATGAGGTGTATCAAACCATGCTCCTACAGTTTCTGCAATTGCGTGAACTGCACCAACATTAGAACTAATAAAAGCCATACCTGCCATAGTACTTGCTATCATCATATTTCTTCTAGCATCACGATTTTTACCATCTTCATAAGCTAGTACAAGGTTTTCACTAATCATAGAGATTGCTTGTAAAGCTAAAGCATCTGTTAATGGTTGATGAACCTTTACTGTGTAAGCTTCAATAGCATGTGTTAATGCATCAACTCCACAGGCTGCTGTTAATGATTTTGGTAAATTTATAGTCACTTCTGGATCACATATAGCTAAAGTTGGAATCATATGTATTGGATCGCCAACAGTCATTTTATAATGTCTTTCTTCATCTGTAATTACTGCACAAAAAGTAACTTCACTTCCAGTTCCTGAAGTAGTAGGAATACAGAATAATGACATAATATTATTTTCTAATTCAACATCTCCCCACTCAACAGCTGTTTTACCATTTGTTAGTAAAGCTGCTACTGTTTTGGCTTGATCCATTGCAGATCCACCACCAAAGGCAATCACTAAATCTACGCCTTCTTTTTTTGCCATTTGTGCCATTTCATCACAATCAGTTGCTCTAGGATTAGGTTTTACATTTGTACCTAATACTACTTGGACACCAGCATTTTCAAGACTTTCTTTAATAGTCTTATAAAATTCAGTCTGTGATAAAAAAGTATCAGTTACAATTAATGCTTTTGTTGCATTCAAAGCTTTTGCTTCATCACCGACTTGCTTTAGTACACCATACCCTTCAATAATACGTGTTCCATGAAAAAAATTATTTACATCTAACATTTTCTAGCCTCCCTTTATAGTACTTTTCTCATTTATTAGTTTATGATATATTTATACTATACAGTCAAGAGAAAATTAAAAAAATCACAAAGTCGAATCGGAGTGAATACAAATGAATAATAAATGCTATATAACAATAAGTGAATTTGCCAATCTAGTAGGTATATCTCGCCAAACATTAATATTTTATGACACAAAAAAAATATTTTCTCCTTCCTATAAAGATGAAAATGGCTATAGACATTATGATTTACACCAAATAGATCATATAGTAACTATACAGGCTTTAAAATCAATTGGGTTGTCTCTAAAAGAAATAAAGTCATATATTGAAACACGTAATGCCTCAGAAACATATTCATTATTTCATAACCAAATAAAAAAGCTAACTTTATCAAGAGAAACCCTTGATCATACTATAAGAATGATGAACAACAAGTGTAATGTTATTGATAAAGCTATGCGAATTAACACTAATATGGTATATGTTGAATATCATCCTAAAACCTACATAATTAGAAGCAAAGAAATCCCTGCTGATGCCAGTGCAAATATACAATATGAAGTATTAAGTGAACATTTAAAATATAGGAGAAAACATAATTTTCATTGTGGAAGAGAATTAGGCGGTATCGCACCATGGAAAAAAATTTATAATTCAGATACTAAGTCAACCTATTATAGTAGGTACTACACTATTGTTGATGATTTAAACTCAAGTTATCTAGATGAAAAATACATAGATATCAAGATGCCTGGAAACTATTTAGTTGTTTATCATAAAGGATCTTATATTGAAACATACAACTCATATCATTTATTTGTAGAGTATGCCAAGATACATAATTTAAAGTTATCCGATTTTTCTTACGAAGAGAGTTTAATAGATGAGGTTTCTGAGGCAAACCCTGATAATTACATTACTCAGGTATCTATTATGTTTGAAAAACTTTAGTTGTTTTGTTAAATTTTTAACCAATTTTTCGTAAATTTTTTCTTAAATTTCATATTTAATTCAAAATAAGCAAAAACATGTATTAAAAGTATGCATACTTTTAACACATGTTTTTTAAGTTATTCATAAGTAAAGAATTGATACATAATCAAATCTTTACTTTTATTAAAAATTAATACAAATGATTTATTTCTAAATTCGATAGTTGCTACAAACAATTTCGCAATTTGCTTAATCTCTTGCTTTATAAAAAATGACTCTTATTTAATGAGTGGTAATGAAGCTAAAACCTGTGGTGAAGCAACTTACTTTATAACCGATAGATTACCCTCGTATAACGAAGCTGCTACTACAGTTTTGCCAAATACCAAACATTTACCTTTAGTACTAATGTCTAGTGATATAAATAATAACTTAATATGATCATTTAATAAGACATTTAAAGCTTGGCTTAAAAGTAAAAAAGTATTTAACTCTTTTGAGAAGACTAATAATCTAATTTGCTTATTTATATTTCACTATAACTTTATTATATCACATGAGTCATTAAATAACTGCACTCCAGCAGAAGTTGTCGGCTTCGCTAAAAATTCTTTGTTCTCAGTAGCTTTCCTGTACTTTCATGCGTTAAAAAGGTAATTACTTTTATATTAAAATTCTTCCCTAGTATTACTATAAATAACAAAAGAACCTCCTTATAATTATTTTCTTATTATAATAAGGAAGTTCTTTTATTTATTTCTATTTAATTATTAAGAAGTTCTTCTTTTTTTCATAAGTAAAAATATTGCTGATCCACTTATTAATAGTGTTGCTAATAGTAGTGTTACATTTGTATTATCACCAGTATTAACAATCTTGGAATTATCTTTTTCACCCTCTGGTACCTTTCCTGATTCTTCACTTTCAGGTTTTGAAGTTTCTTTCTTTAAATTCGCAACAGCTTTACTTAATCTATTATTAGCTTCATTTATTTCTTCTTGAGTTGAACCTTCTTTATCAAGTACAGCCTTAGCATTTTTCAATTCATTTTTAAAGTTAGTCCAACTTTCTTCTGTATAATTATTGTTTTCTGTGTCCTTTACCTTATTATATAACTTCTCAAGTTTACTCTTATCTACAACTATTGGTTTGTTTTCTTTTAATTTCTTAAATGCATTTTCTAGATTTTTTACTGCTTTATCTACTTCTTTTTGAGTTACATCTTCTTTATCAAGTATAGCCTTAGCATTTTCTAGTTCATTTTTAAAGTTATTCCAACTCTTTTCTGTATAATTATTATTTTCTGTATCCTTTACCTTATTATACAATTTTTCTAGTCTACTCTTATCTACAATTATTGGATCATTTTCTTTTAATTCATTAAATGCATTTTCTAAACTTTCTAATGCTTTATCAACTTGATCTTGAGTTGAGTCTTCTTTCTCAAGTACAACCTTAGCATTTTCTAATTCATTTATGAAGTTAGTCCAGCTTCCTTCTGTATAATTTTTATTTTCTGTATCTTTCACCTTATTATACATTTCTTCTAGTTTGCTCTTATCTACAGCTATTGGATTATTTTCTTTTAATCCATTAAATGCATTTGTCAGATTTTCTAATGCCTTATCAATTTCATTTTGTGTACTTTCTACATTATCATATACAACCTTTGCTTCATTAAATGCTATTTCTAATGCAGACCAACTATTAGCTGTATAATCATCCTTGTTAAGTCCTTCCACCTTATCAATGAACTCTTGTAATTCATCACGTTCAATTAAGCCAGCCATATTATCAATTTCACTTAGCTTGAATTTAGCTTGTTTTATATAACATAAATCTGTAGTTATTCCACCTGTCCAACTGTTAGAGAACTCTTCATCCCAGTGTCCATAAGAGTCCATAATAAATGTTCCATCCTCTAAAACAACTACACCTGCATATCCAGTATCTCCTGATTTAGCGTTATTAGAATAATCTTTAGCTATTTCAATGCGGTATTGTCCATCTCTTTGTTCCATAAGATCTTCATAAGTTCCTACCCATGCAACCCATTCTCCAGCAAGCCAATCGCTATTACCATCAAAAATGTTATTGCCATTCAAATCATAGGTAATTTCACGGAATGATATTACTAAACGACCACTAATTGGATCATATGCTGCTTTATGACGTTCTCCAGCAAGAGAACCTGGTAAATCCATCGGTTTACTCCATGTTTTTCCTTCATCGTCAGAATAAATCATAGTTGCAGGATTATTGTGAGATTGACTACGTGCTAATCCAACAATACGCTTTCCATCTGGTGAACGGAACATACCAATTTCACACATTTGATACGTACTTTCAATATTACGATACTCACTTAAATATGGTTCTGGTTCACTCCATTGTTCTTCGCCATTTTCATTAAATGTTAAGTATGTTTTGTAATTTACATAACCATAATCGTGATATACTCCCATCCACTTTTGAATGTAATTTCCATCATCATCTTTTAATTGCACTAAAGACGCCATACCTACAATTGCTTTATTAAGACTTCCATCCTTATGATTAGGGTACCAATGTTTATATTCTGTCCATGTTTCTCCATTATCATCAGAATATGAAGTATTCCATCCAGTTTGATGTCCATTTGAATCTGTTCCCCATCCTGGACATGCCGTAATCATCATAATACGCTCTATACCATTTTCTAATGGTAAAACATATAATGTAGGAGTTTCTTGAGAACCTACCCAACTACTAGGCGTATCATTCTTTTCTGTCCATGTTTCTCCATTATCATCACTAATTTGCATGATAATAGGTCCTTTTCCATGTCCTTTTGGATATGCAGTAATTAAACGACCAGTACTAGTACGTACCATATCTGGTTGTCCAAGATATTGACGATCAGTACCAGGTGCTTTTTCAATATCGCTTAATCTATTTTCTGGTAATTCATAAGTTTCTAAAGTATTGGAAATTGTTAACTTCCTACTAACTTCAATAGTTACCTCTTCCTTATATCCACCTGCTTTGTTTTCTACTACAATAGTAGTTGTTCCTCTCTCTTTAGCAGTTACTACACCATTTTCTTCTACACTTGCAATATTAGGATTGCTAGATGTATAAGTGATTGTTTTATCATTATTATCGCTAAGTAGATTTGTTTCAATTGCATATGTGTCACCAATATACAATCTCTTATAATTTTCTGCAATATTTAATCCTTTAACTAACATTGTAGAAGCTATTTCACTAGGATTTAATACCTTGTTATAAACCTTAACTTCATCAATTAATCCAGTAAATCCTGT
>JAHAIU010000469.1 GCA_018372555.1 Clostridium sp. | reverse complement strand
CTATTCCTTTCATATAATCTATTTCATTAAAATAGTCTGCTTTTTTTAGCATTATTAATCCTCCTTATGAATACTATTAGAAAAATATAGAAGCTATTGTAATTTAAATCAAAGATAATTTTATTTAAATATCTCAGCTATAAACTGTTCTTAATAACTTATGGATAAGTGTTTTAAGCTGATTTCAATAATTTGTGCACAACTGCTTTAAAATTATTTCAATAAGTTGTGAATAACATCTTTAAATTAACTTCAACTATTTCATATTATAACATTATTAGACAAATATATAAGCAGCTTTTGCTAAATTTTCTATGAGAGCTATGACAAATAAAAAATAATGTTTTATAGAGAAAGACATGCATCTCAATTATGGATTAAGATTTGGATGAGTTAAGAAGATAGGTGGATACCAAGGAGAATATAAGAATTACAGTAATAATACTAGCAATAGTGAAAATAATAGTGGTAAAAACCGCAGGACGTCTTGGGATAAGACTCAAATTCAGATTCAAATAAGGCTAATAAGGATGAAGAAAATCTACCTGAGACAGGAAGCGCTGTATTTAGTAAACAGATGATTATTGTATCAATGTTAGTAATAGGTATTGGTTTAGTTCTTTTAAAAAAGAGAAAAGCTACTAATTAAGAAAAGTTTAAAAGTATAGTTATCTAAAAATAAGAGGATATACTTTGTTAATAATATTTAATTAACAAAGTATATCCTTTTTCCTTTAGTAGGTCACATACCCACTTTTTTTATAAATTTTATAAGTAAGATTAGATATGGGATCTGTTTCGCTATCATAGAAAAATAATATAAGAATGCGTTAGGAATTTCCAGGATAAGTGGTAAAATAAGGACACTCCAATTTATAGAAAACGTTATCTAAATTTGTTATTATTAATTTGCAGGGAGGGATTTGAGTTTGTTAAATAGTAGATGCATGCAGATATTAAATAAAATTATGGAAAATAATGAATTCATTAAAATTAGCACTTTATCAAAAATCTTTAATGTTTCACCACGAACAATTAGAAATGATTTAATTAAAATTGAAGACTATTTAATTGATAATGGATTTACTCTTTTAATAAGAGATTATAAAAATGGTGTTAAGGTTAACCAAACTAGTGAATTAAAAAAGTTTATTAATAATTTTAATAGTAGTATTGAGGCAAATCAAGTAATTTACACAAAAGAAGATATAAAAAAATTTATTGTACTTAAATTATTACTTGAAAAGGAACCTGTAAGGCAAAAATTTTTTGAGGAATTATTTCAAGTATCAAGAACAACAATCTTTAATTGTATCAATGAAATTGATGATATTTTAGATAACAAATCATTAAGAATTGAAAGGATACCTAAAGTTGGCTTTTGTATTAAATCTGATATTGTTAGTAAAGTGAATGAATTTTCAATGCAGATTATTAATAATTTTAACATAGCTAAGTTTTATAATTATATAAACTATGAAGAGGTTAGTCCTGGTATAAATAGTTTTTATTTAGAAAATTTAATTGATAAAAATTTATATTACTTTCTAAAGAGTAAAATTATAAAGATTGAGTCTATGTTAAATAAAACTTTTGATGATGGATCTTTTATTAGAATAGTATTATTTC
>JAHAIU010000468.1 GCA_018372555.1 Clostridium sp. | reverse complement strand
GGCTCTGTTTTAATTAAGTGTTGATTATTGATTATAATTTTCAGATAAGGGTATAATATTAATATGAAGAGTTGTGGAGGTTTAGTTATGACAAATGTATCATCTGTATTAGCAGAAATTGAAAATTTATCTTTATATCAGCAAACACAAATTTTAGCCCTTTTAGAAGAACGTCTTATTTCAGGTTCTCAAGTTACTCAAATCACTAAAGATGTTAAAGAAATGAGATTTTCCAGAGGGAAAGTGTGTCCTCATTGTAAAGGAGAGAATATATTAAGAAATGGTAAATATAACAATAAACAAAGATACATTTGCAAAAACTGTAAGAAGACATTTTCTGATTTTACCAACTCTGCAACATATAACAGTAAAAAAACATTGGATAAGTGGATTAAATATGCTAAATGCATGTTAAATGGATATTCAATAAGGAAATGTGCTGAAATAGTTGAAATAAATATAGCAACAAGTTTCTTTTGGAGACATAAACTTCTTAACTGTATAAGTGAATTTCTTGGTGTAGGCTCTGTTGATGGAGTGGTTGAGGCAGATGAAGTTTTCTTTGCTTATTCATACAAAGGAACTAAACCTATAAATATGCCAAGACCTTCTCGTAAAAGAGGTAAACAAGTTAAGAAAAGAGGTATCTCTAAAGAACAAGTATGTGTTGGCACTGCTCTTGATAGACAAGGCAATTTGATTATAGAGTTATTATGTACAGGAAGAATGACATCCGAAGAATTAAAAAGACTTTATATCAATCGTATAGGAGAAGACTCTATTCTTTGTACTGATTCTCATAAAAGTTATATGCAATTTGCAGAAGATATGGAGTTAGAACATAAGAGAATTAAAAGGGGTAAGCACAAAGAAGATATATACCATATTCAACATATAAATAGCCTTCATTCTAATTTAAAAAGATGGATGAGTAGGTTTAATGGTGTTGCAACAAAATATCTTAATAATTATATGAAATGGCATAAATGGATAAATACATTTAGTTCAGAAAAAGAATCTATTAGAGTTAAAAACTTTATTGTTCATAGTAATATATCTCATAATTATACTAAAATAAAGGAATTTAAAAATAGTCAACCAATTTTCATGTAATACTTCAAAAATATGGAATTTTAATGCGAATATAATGTATAATAAAAATATAAATTATTACTCAACAGTATTTAGTTACGAGTTGAGTCAGGAGGTGAAATAGTGCAAAAAGAAGTTTTGCAAAAAGAAGTAATTTTAAATTTAGTTCCTATTTTATATTTTATTATTCCTATAGTTTTAGGAATAGTTACTGGTTTTGTTATTAAAAAACTTACTTTACGAAAAAAAACAATTTATTCATTAATAATACCTCTTTCTATAAGCATAGTTTATATTACAATTATATATTTTATTTATAATTCAAATAAAGCTGAACTTCAATTACTTACAATTTTGTTTATATGGAATTCATTTTTAATTTTCATTTCGAATATTACTTATTTATGTTTCTATAGGCTATATCTTTATTTCTATCAAAAAAGAAAAAATAAAATTTAAATTATTACGAACTAAAGACCGGTGAGTTAGAAATCACTGGTCTTTTAAATTTCGTATATATTATCAACATTATTTTAAAACAAAGCCT
>JAHAIU010000467.1 GCA_018372555.1 Clostridium sp. | reverse complement strand
AATTCAATACCTTCTGGAGAGCTTATTAAGCACATAAGTCTTAAATTCTTAGCTCCTCTTTTCTTAAGCATTGTTATTGCATCCGCAGCTGAACCACCTGTAGCTAACATAGGGTCTACTACTATTATATCTCTTTCAGCTATATCTTGAGGTAATTTACAAAAGTATTCTACCGGTTGTAGTGTTTCTTCATCTCTATATAATCCAATATGTCCTACCTTAGCAGCTGGAATTAACTTAAGCATTCCATCTACCATTCCAAGACCTGCTCTTAGTATTGGAACTATGGCTACTTTCTTTCCTGAAAGCATTTGGCACTTAGTTTTACATATTGGTGTTTCTATTTCTACTTCTTCAGTACTTAAGTCTCTAGTTACTTCATATGCCATTAGCATTGAAACTTCTTCAACTAATTCTCTAAAATCCTTTGAACCTGTTTCCTTATTTCTTATAAATGCAAGTTTATGTAGTATTAGTGGGTGATTGATTTGAGTTACTTTGCTCATTTTACGCCTCCTATGGAATCATATATTATTTGTTATATTATTTATTATATTTTTTTTCAATTTCAGCTATTTTATCAATTCTCTTTTGGTGTCTTTCACCTTCAAATTCTGTATTTAAAAAAGTTTTAACTATATCTATAGCTAATCCAGGTCCAACTACTCTTTGGCCTAGTGTTAGTATATTTGCATTATTATGTTCTCTTGTAGCATGAGCACTAAAAGTATCTGAACATAAAGCTGCTCTTATTCCTGGAACCTTATTTGCTGCTATGCCTATTCCTATACCAGTACCACAAATTAATATTCCAAGGTCATATTCCTTGGCTGCTACTGCTTCTGCTACTGGAAGAGCGTAATCTGGGTAATCACATGATTCTGTAGAATTAGTCCCAAAATCTTTAAATTCATATCCTTCATCATTTAAGAACTTCTTAATTTCTTCTTTTAGTTCAACTCCACCATGATCAGAGCCAACTGCTATTTTCATCATTAACAATCCTCCTAACTATAATATGGTATTCTATATAATAAAAAAAGGAAAGGTTCCCCCTCCCTCCCTAATTATACTTCTATAATATCAAAACCTGCTGCTTTATTTAATCTATTCATTATTGCTAGGCCAACACCCTTTTCTTCAAATGCTTGACATAAAATCAAGTCAACTTTTATATCATCACATTTTCTAAGAGATTCAAATAAATTCCTAGCAACTTCATTAAGGTTATTTTCACTTCCAAGAGAAATAGTTTCTCCTAAAGGAAACTTACTTTTAAACTCTTCTGTTGATAATATAGCTACTCTTTTTTTATTATCTATATAATTTTGTACTATTTCATTGATTTTTTCAATAGTTTTTTCTCTATTTCCCTTTATTATCTTTAATTTTGCCTTTGGAGCATAATGTCTATACTTCATTCCAGGAGCCTTAGGCTTTAGATTTTCATCAGGTTTTCCTTGAATAGCCTTATCTATTGTTATTTCATTGCATATCTCTTTTAACATTTCTAAAGTTATTCCACCTGGTCTTAAAACAACTGGTGGCATAACAGTACAATCAACTATAGTTGATTCCACTCCAACATCACTTTGCATTCCACCTAAAATATAATCAACTTTACCATTTAAATCTTCAATA
>JAHAIU010000051.1 GCA_018372555.1 Clostridium sp. | reverse complement strand
TGGTACTGCCATCATATATGATGTTGTTTTTTCAATTACTCCATTTCTCAATTCTCTCTTTTTCTTAAATCCAAACATTATTTCTACTCCTCTTTATAAGTTTTTATTCCTTATTATCTCATATATTAAGACACTTATTCCATTTATACAAATTATACCATATACTTTGAATGGTATAAATACGTCTTTTAACAATAAATTATGAAAAAATAATTCTCCCTCTATTTTCCTGCTTTTTAAAAATTAAAATAAAAAACTGCAGATATATTGTAAATTCAACATATAATTGAATCTTTTACAACTTAATATCCGCAGCATTTCTAAATTCTCACTTTAATAAATTACTACCTATTCATAACCCTTTGTATTGCATCAATAATCCTTTCATTTTGAAATGGCTTAACAACAAAATCTTTTGCACCTTTTTTTATTGCATCCACAACAATATTTTCTTGTCCCATAGCTGAACACATAATTACCCTTGCATTATTATCACTTGACATAATACCTTCTAAAGCTTTAATTCCATCAAGCTCCGGCATCGTAATATCCATTAATGTAACATCAGGTTTTAATGCTTTAAATTTTTCAATAGCAATTTTTCCATTTTCAGCTTCTCCTACAACATCATAACCACTGCATATAAGAATTTCTGTTAAAAGCTTTCTCATAAAGGCTGTATCATCACATATCAATATTCTATTATTCATTTTTACCTCCTATATCTAATAGGCAAAGTCAATAAACAGATTCATCTTGATTCCTAGATAAATCCTTATATAAGTGCAACTGGCTGCCATCCATATGTGGAACAGGCCCTTTAGCTTTGCGTCACAGCTTTTCAACTGCTTTGCCAAATATGAATATAATATATTATATGATTAGCATGTATATACTATCATGTATTAACATTTATTTCAATAATAAAATAGTTATAATCTATAAAAACTCTTCTTTGCAGACTGTGTGTTTCTGCTACTTTAAAAAGTTATCTACAGATTTTGCTTGATTATAAATTCCTTGTATGTATATATTGTTTGAATTACATAGGAAATGATCTATAATAAATTGGAAAAATCTTATCAAGTGTATTACCATCATTTAATATACAAAATAACCTTCTATGACTTTAATATGTTTAATAAATATTAGCTTGTTCAATTAATAAAATTTCACAAATTCAGCATCTGGCTTTCTATATCCTCTAATTTTACTGCTACTCTTATCCATTTTTCCTATTGTAATAATTAAAACTGGTATTTCATTATCTGGAATACTTAATAATTGACTAATCTTATCCTTATCAAAATATATCATTGGGCATGTATCCCAGTCTTTATTTTTAGCTAATAACATAAATAGCATTGCTGACAATGATGCATTTCTTATATCCTCATCATACTTAAATTCTTCGCCCCAGCCTTCATAAAGACTTTTAATAGTACTAATCATTATCTCATATTCAGTTTTATCAAGCATTCCAAGCATCATTTTCATTATTATTTTCTTTATAAACTCTTAACAACTTAATTATTAATTACCTCACAGGGATAGTCAAACCTAATCTATGACAATATCTATTTTATTTTTTCGTTTTTTAAAGTTTATAAATTATCTAAACAAATACTTATAGATATATTATTCAGATCTAAATAAATATTTTTGTTATAATAGCTAATATCCATAAAATATAAGCTGTTTCTCTATTTGAAAGAATTTGTTGAACTTTTAATAACATTTTTCTTCCTCTAACACCAACTTAATTTTATTTATTTTCATTTCATATACCATATTTTCTAAACTCTATTTATTATATTATATTGATTGACCTTCATTATAAATCTCTCCCATCTTAAACTCATTCTTAAAATAAGAAGCTTCTATATGTAATTACATTACACACAGAAGCTTCTTAATAAGTAAAACCTTTATTCAATATGAATATGTTATTCTTAATTATAATATATATTTATTTTTATTAACTTTTAGATAACTATCTATTAGTCCCTATCCCACCCTCATCTACAAGCCAACATATGGTTGTTACATTAATTTATAACTTTACCCTTGTAACATTACTGAACTTAATTTTTATTATTTGCACATTGTTCCGTACATGCTATCATAGTACTAATTTACACCTCAATTAGTAGAGCTTATGTTCACCCTTGCAAATTACCATCTAAATTCTTAAGAAATAATATCAGTCGTCCAATTTAATCCTTGTAGTTTAGTATCTATTAATCTATATTCCTTTGAAAGGCTATCTATTTCCTTCTGTTTTTCAGCTACATTCACTGTACTTAAAATTTTTATTTCTTTGTTTGAATATCTCTCAATTTTATCAGCAGATTCACTAATAAAACTTCTTAAAATAGATAATTTCAATCCTAAAGTATCTCTTTTAGCTATAATATCTGAAATACTTTCATTATCTATGTAAGTAGAGCTATTAGTCTTATTTATTAATTTTATAATATTTTCAAGTTCAATAATATTATCATTTAGTTCATTTAAAAGCATATTGGGATCTTCTGATGGTGTATCCCCTTCTTGAACCTTAGCATTTTTTATCAATCTTTCTTTTAAGTTTGCAATTCTTTTCTGTAGGTCAGCCCTTAAATTTAAAGCTTCAGCTAATTTCATTTAAATCACCTTACCCTCAACAATTTTTCTATCATTTACCATTTATTTGAATACATTTTGCATATTTCTTATTTCAATTATACATGAATTTTGAATATAGTCCACAACTACATAATGATAGTCCAAATCAACACATTTCTGTATTGCTGGATTCCTTTGTGGAGACAAATCATGAACTCTAAAATCCACTACTTTATAATCCTTTCCCTTAAAATTATTTTAATAAATTACTTCTTTATCACCTTTTGCCATAATGATTATAGTTCTTTCAAAGTTTGATAAAAATTTCATCTTAGAATAATAGAAAAAATAATACTTAAAACTCTATAATTAACTTTAAGTATTATTTCTTGTTATCAATATTATGCTAATGCCTTAACTTTATTACAATACTTTTGTATTAGGATTCTTATACTGTCCATGCTTCTTAGTATTTTTTCCATACTGAATTGCAAATTTAGGACAACGATGAAGACATCCAAGGCACATTGTACATTTATCTTTCACCCAAACTGGTTTACCATCTTTAATTTCAATAGCATTAACAGGACATTTTTTCTCACATAATTTACATCCAATACAGCTATCGTCCACAGTGAAATGATTTGTTTTTCTCATATTTTCATAGTGTGGTTTATAAAATGCTACTGTAAATTTTGGTATTTTATTTTTCGTAAAATCTCCTACAGATTTATTTTGTATTTTTAAAATTATTTCATCTATCTGTGGTTCAGCTTTTCTATTCATTTCTGCTACTTTTTCTTTATTCGATAAATCAAATATAGGTGTCCATGTATCTGGCATTTTCACACTAAAAAAAGCATCAAATTTTATGCCTGTATTTTTATATAAACTTTTATTAGCTAAATAGCCATTATTACCTGGTGTTGTTCCATAAGTTGCTATATAGTAAAAATAATTCTTCTTATTTCCACTAAAAGAAACCTTATTTAAAAAATCTATAATTACAGAAGGACATCCCCATGCATATGTTGGGGAAACTATTCCTACATTTTCATTTTCCTTGATAGATAAAGAGCATTTTTCATCTTTCATAACATCTAGTATAGATATACACTCATCATTTGTTGCTTTTGCAATTCTTTCTGCTACATATTTAGAATTTCCTGTTGCTGAAAAATATACTATCATAATAATCCCCCTTTCTTTTCTAATGTTCCCAATAGATAATCAATACTTATTCTAGCTTCTTCTTTTGAAATTGAATCTTTCCTTAAAAAACAAAATTCTAAAACCATCTGTAAAGTATTGCTGTAATGCATTGTTATCATTTCTAATGGCATATTCTTATTTTTAACACATCCACATGAAGATAGTATTTCTCTTATTTTTAGAAGCATAAAGCGTTTTAACGATTCTGCCATTGCTCCATCTATTTCATTGTGTAGCATAATGTTATTTACAATATCTTTTTTCTTTTCAAAGAATTCATATAATCTTTCAAATAGTACTTGTGTACGTTCATCTGGTTCAATACTTTTGTAATCTTCAATATTAATTTCCATACTCATATTCCCCCAGCAATAATCAAGTAAATCATATATATCTTGAAAATAATTATAAAATGTTGCTCTTGGATAATTACATACACTACATAATTCATTTACCGTAATATCTTCAAATTTTTTCTTTTCTAGTAAAGAAAATAATGTTTCTGAAAAATCCTTTAATGTTCTCTCCGCAAAACGATTTGTCTTCTTACTTAAATCATATTTCATCCTGACTGTATATTATCCTTTCTAAAAAAATCTTTTCGTTATTTTAACCATAAATGCAGAAGGTGCTATCTTACTGCATATTCTATAAAATTTATAAAATCCTCCTGGGGTATAAAGAGCTTTTCCATTCTCTGCTTTTTTAAGGCACCTTTCTGTAACTACCTTCATATCCAAGTATGGCAGTAAATTTATTTGTTTACTATGTGTCATTTTACCTCTTGGATTCATTTCAGTGTCCATGTTGCCTGGACATAAAGTCAATACATTAATGCCTACTTTTTTCATTTCTTCTCTAAGAGCTTTTCCAAAATAATAAACATATTTTTTGCTTGCACTATATACAGCTTGATTTGGTACTGGAGAAAAAGAAGAAACTGAACCAGTAATAATTTCAAAACTTCCTTTTTTCATATAAGGGAGACAAATCCTATTAATTGCTGTCATTCCTTTTATATTAACATCTATAATTGAAATTATATCTGATATATTCATATCTTTAAAATGTCCTATTTTTTCATAACCTGCATTATTAATTAATATCTGTATCTCAGGCTTTTCTTTTTGTAAAAGCTGCTCTAGCTCTGTATATGATTCATCTTTTCCTAAATCCATTTCTACTGGTCTTATATTTACATTCTTATACTCATGTGCAATTTGAATTAGTCTTTCTTTTCTTCTTGCAACAATCCATATTTCATTTAAATCTTTATATTTATTGATAATTGTTTTAGTAAATTCTACACCTAATCCTGAAGATGCTCCTGTAACTATTGCAATTCTCATATATTTTCTCCATTTTTATTGTAAATTATTTGACACGCGTCTAACTTAATTTCATTATAAGAGCCTAAATTTAAAAAAACAATTTACAATATCTTTATATAGTGTACATTTAGACAACATTTCAAAACTGTCTAAATAAAAAACTAGAGTTTAACACCCTAGTATTAAATATTGTATTTATAACTATAGAAACAAGCCATCCAATTATACTCCTATAATTAAACTTTTATCTATTAATTTTGGTTCTCCACAGATACGGCTTCACTATATGAAATGATCTCTACAAGCTAAAATATATACATTATTTTCATTAATTATATATATACCTATCTTTATCATTAATTCTTCTGCTTCAAAACCAAGATGAATTTTCTGTTAATAGCTCCCATTTTTCAATTTATTCATTTCCATTTATAAATACATCTGCATTCACTTAATTTATTTTTTCTCCTTTATAAAGTAAAATATTTAATCATAGAGCTTTTCCACTCTATGATTAAATATTTTATTTCTTATTCATAAAAATAATATATAATTGAAAGTTTCATTTTATATCAATTTCTTTAACTTTCTAACTTATGTAAATATATATTTATAAAAGCACTATGTAACTTCAAACAAATATCTTTTATTTTTTTATGCTGTTTGTTTAAAGTGTACTCTAAACCAATATTATTTTTATCTAGACAATATCTGAATAGGACGCTTCTAAAATCTAATTACAATATATGCTATATCTCAATTACAATACTTTGATATGGTTTTAATTCATTTATAGGCATAACATTACTTTCATAATTGCAAATTAATATTTTACCATTGGTAAACTCATCTGGAATATTGAATTTTACAAATTCATTAGTAAAATTACATACTACTAATAATTTTTTGTTATCTAAGCTTCTAGTATAAGCATATATCTCTTTAGAATCTTCTAATAATAAATCATATATACCATAGACAATTATAGGATTATTTTTTCTTAGCTTAATTAAATTTTTATAATAATTAAACACAGAAGATTCTCTTGAAACTTGCTCTTTAGCATTGATTTCTGTATAATTAGGGTTCACCTTAATCCAAGGTTCATGTTCAGAAAAACCTGAATTAACTGAATCATCCCATTGCATTGGTGTTCTTGCATTATCTCTACTCTTTATATTTATATACCTTAACATCTCTTCTTTTGAAAAAATACCTTTATTAGTTAATTCATAATAGGCATTAATACTATCTAAATCTCTATAGTCATAAATATCACTAAAAGTGATATTGGTCATTCCTAACTCTTCACCTTGGTAAATATAAGGGGTACCTTTCATGAAGTGTAAGCATGTTGCTAACATCTTAGCAGATAACTCTCTGTATTCAGTATCATCTCCAAGCCTAGAAACAATTCTAGGCTGATCATGATTGCACCAATATAAGCTATTCCATCCTGTTCCTTCTAACCCTTTTTGCCACTTTGTTAAAGTGCCTTTTAATTCAACTAAGTCAATCTTTTTATCAGTCCACTTATTTCCTCTTTCATCTGAATCTAACTCCATATGTTCAAATTGAAATACCATATTTAGCTCTGAATTATCAGCTGCAGCATATTTCTTAGCTTCTTCTAATGTAACTCCACTACATTCTCCAACTGTTAGTATATCATATTTGTTTAAAACCTTATTTCTCATTTCCCTTAAATATTCATGTACATGAGGACCATTAGCTGCTTCATTAAAGCCAGCGTATCCATTAATCCCCATCTTTCCATCAGGTAAATTAGGCTTTTTAGAAATTAAACTAATAACATCCATTCTAAACCCATCTACACCTTTATCTAACCACCATTTCATCATATCAAATACTTCTTTTCTAACTTTAGGATTGTCCCAATTCAAATCTGGTTGCTTCTTTGAGAATAAGTGTAAATAATACATTTCTGTTTCTTTATCATATTCCCATGCTGATCCCGAAAAACAAGACCCCCAGTTATTTGGTTCTTTTCCATTTTTACCATCTCTCCAAATATAATAATCACGATAAGGATTTTCTTTTGACTTTTTACTTTCAGTAAACCAATAATGTTCATCTGATGTATGGTTAACTACAAGATCCATAACTATTTTTATATTAAATTCATGAGCTTTTTTTAACATTTTATCAAAGTCTTCCATTGTACCAAATTCATTCATTATAGCTTGATAGTCACTTATATCATATCCATTATCGCTATTAGGTGATTTATAAATTGGTGATAACCATATAACATCAACACCTAAATCTTGTAAATATCCCAATTTTTCAGTTATACCATTTATATCTCCAATCCCATCATTATTACTATCATTAAAACTTCTTGGATATATTTGATAAACTACACTTTCTTTCCACCAAGCTCTTTCTACATTACTCATATACAAATTTCCTACTTTCTATATAATATTTAATATATCTTTAAAAGAATATAATTTATAATTCGCTCTATTACATTGTATTGCATCACCTATAGCTGCAACATCTATATTGCCAGCTAATGCTGCATTAACTCCAGCTACAGCATCTTCAATAACAAGACATTTATTTTTTTCAACACCTAATCTTTCATTTGCCTTCAAAAATACTTCTGGATTAGGCTTAGAATTACTAATATCGTTTCCATCCACTATAACATCAAAAAAATCTTTTAACCCAACTTTTTTTAGTATTTTTTTAGCATTCTTACTAGATGAACCTATTGCCATTTTAATATTTTTATTTTTTAATTCATGTAAAGTATCCCTAACTTCAAATGATAAGTCATTTTCACTCATATCATTCAGTAATACTTTATATATCTCATTTTTCTTATTTACATACTTTAATTTTTCTTCATCACTTAATACTCCATCATAATTTTCAAGTATTATATCAAAACTTTCCTTTCTGCTTACTCCTCTAAGTCTATTATTAATAACTTCATCAAAATATATATTTAATTCATCAGCTACTTCTTTCCATGCTTTATAATGATATTTATCTGTGTGACAAATAACCCCATCTAAATCAAAAATTATTCCATTATATCTCATAAAACGCTCCTTAAAATTCAATTGCTATAGTTGAAGTACTTTCTATTTCTATAACATCATCAAAAGTAGTAATCTTTACTTTATCTAATCCATTATTAGTTATTTCTATCTTTTTTTGAGTAACTACTACTTTTATTAAATTCCCTTTCCACATTATTGAATAAGAAAGCTTATTCCATTTTTGTGGTAAATGTGGTAATATTCTTAATTCATCATCAGCTAATCTTAAGCCTCCATATCCCATAACAACGCATTGCCATATTCCCCCCATAGATGCGCTATGAATACCTTCATTAGAAGAGTTCATATTATTCCCTAAATCTATAGTCATTGCTCCTTCAAATAAATTGTCTGCCAAATCATATAATTCATAATCATTTGCTAAAATCATATGTGTTGATTTACTTAATGAAGAATCATGTAATGTTTTATTTTCATAGAAAATTAAATTTTTCTTCTTAATATCAATATCAAATAAATCTTCTAATACAAATAACAGCATTACTAAATCTGATTGCTTCGATACCATATATTCATTTAATTTTTCCATATTAAAATCATTATAAATAGTTAATACTTCTGTGCAATTTTTATATTTATTTAAATCTAATCTCTTTAAATTTAAATAAGTATCGTTTTGTGGTATTATTTCTGCCTCATTTGGTAAAGGTAAATATACTTTTTTAATACATTTGTTTATATTATTTTTAACACTATCTAAATTTAACTTATCATTTAATTTATCATAAGTATTTTTATTACTAATAAATACTTCATCAATAACTTTTAATGCTAGTTTCATATTATAAACTGCCATATAATTTGTATAAGCATTATTATCAACATGTTCTTTATACTCATCTGGACCTATAACATTAGTTATTTCATATCTATCTTTTTCATTGTTAAATTCTACTCTACTAGCCCAAAATTTAGCTGTATCAATAATCATTTCATATCCGTACTTTTCCATAAAATCCAAATCATTTGTTACTTTATAATATTGCCATACAGCATATGCAATATCAGCTGTTATATGCTGTTCTAAAATACCTGTCAATATCGTTGACTCTTCTCCAGTAATAACATCTGCTCCACCTGATAATGGTGTTACTTCTCCATCATCTATCCAAGCACATTCCCACGGATACATTGCACCTTCATATCCATATTCCATTGCTTTTTTATGAGCCCCATCTAAACATTTGTATCTATATTCCAAAAGGGTCCTTGCTGTTTTAGGATTAGAAAATATGAAG
Organism: Clostridium sp.; assembly: GCA_018372555.1. Classification (GTDB taxonomy): domain Bacteria; phylum Bacillota; class Clostridia; order Clostridiales; family Clostridiaceae; genus Clostridium. The sequence goes on along the minus strand of JAHAIU010000051.1, from coordinate 6,415 downwards.
TAAGGTAAAATAAATATTTCTGTATCCCAGAAAGAATGCCCCTTATATCCTTCTCCTGATAAAGCCTTAGCAGCTATTCCCACTCTATTATCATCATGCTTAACCATTATATTTAAATGATATAATGCAAACCTTATAGCTAATTGATCGAATTCAACTTCACTCTCAATTTCTATGTCATTATATTTCCAAAACTCATTCCATTTTTCAGTAGATTCTTTTAAGAGAATATCATACCCTTTTTTATATGCTTCTTTTATTGAAATTAATCCACGTTCTTTTAAAGCTTCTTTAACTTCACATTTATTAAATTCGATTAAATCTCTATCCCTATCACTTCTTATATCAGATATCTTTTCAAACTTAAACTTCTTACCTGCTTTTACTTTTGTTGATATTTTATTCAATAAAGTTCTTCTTCCCATAATAGGTAATATTTCTATATCATCACAACTACATAAATAAGTTGAATGTATTGCAGCTAGTACTTTTGATTGAGATGTTTCACTTAAATATTCCATAAAGCAATTCTCATAAATTCTTCTTTCTATTTTATGAAAATGCTGAGCACCACTATTAGTCACTGCTCCATTTATACCAGTTGTTATTACTAAATTAATATCCTTATTATTTTCAATCTCTACTGATGATGCTATTAAATGTTCATTTTCTAAAGAAACAAATCTTTTAAATGTAAATTTAGTTTCTAATCCATTTTCTCCACACCATATAAATTTTCTAGTCGACTCTCCAGTTCTTAAATTAATTGATCTGCTATAATCTTTAACTTCTCCATAATTTAAATTTAATCTCCTTCCATTTATACTAATCTCTATGTTAGTTACATCAGGAAAGTTTGGTAATTCAGTTACTTCATCTTCTGAGGCTTTGTTAAAAGTTCCTGTCACAAATAAATTTCTTTTTTCTCCTATATAGCTTTCATCTAAGGAATTTCTTACTCCTAAGTAACCATTTCCTTGAGTAAATATTGATTCACATTTTCCTAAATATCTATTATCAAAAATTCTTTCTGTTATTATCCAATTTTTTTCTTCATTCTTACCATAATTATAAATTAAATTCTCCATAAATTTTATCCTCCATTGTATATCTAATAGGTTGAGAAATTATTCAATCAATAATAAAAAAGATGCTTTTTAAAGAATATATAATCAATAATTCTTATTTATAAAACTAAAAATATTTAAACATTTTTACTATACTCTTTTTTAAAATTAATGTTTTTTAATTTACTAGATTATTATTAATTTCATACTATACCCAATTTTTATATTACTTTACTCCTGTTGCTGCAACACTAGTTTGAACTTGATTTTGTGCAAATATATAAATTATTATTCCTGGTAAAACTACAAGCGTTAACGCTGCAAATAATTTTGTATAATCATAAGAGAATGATTCATTAAAGAATTGTAATGCTAATGGTAAAGTTCTATTTAAATCACTTGATGTAAGCAATGAAGCATAGAAATATTCATTCCAATTATTTAAGAACATCAAGATACCTGCTGTCGCTAATCCGTTTTTAGCCAAAGGTAAGTTTATTTTCCAAAACACTGTAAAAAATCCAGCTCCATCAATAGTAGCTGCCTCAGTTAAAGATTTAGGAATTGCCATAAAAGTTGACTTTAAAATAAACATTGACATAGCTAGTCCCATTGATAAATACACAAGAGTAACTCCCCAAATATTATCATATAAATCTAATTTCATTATTAAAGAAAATATGGGTTGAGCTTTTGATTGTGCTGGAACTAGAAGTGTAATTGTAAAAAGTATAAATATTAAATTTTTTCCTGGAAAGTTATATTTAGCAATAACATATGCTCCCATAGAAAAAAACAATAATGATACTAATGTAGAAACTGAACAAATAACTAAAGAATTAATAGCATATCTTAAAAAGTTATATTTATCAAACAAGTATGCAAATGGTTCAAAACTTATTGTTGTTGGTAATGAAAATGGACTTCCCAAAATTTGTGAGTTCGTTTTAAATGCAGACATAATTACCCAAATTATTGGGAAAATTGATACTATTATTGTGAATATCATAACCATATACATAAATATTTTTCCTAAAACTTTATAAAAATTCATATACACTCACACTCCTTTAATAAACACTTTCGTTCATTTTGAATATTTTATTAACTAAGGCTAAAATAATTAGTCCAATTATGAACATAATTACACCATTTGCATTTGCATAACCATATTTCATATCACTAATTGAATTAACAAGTATCAATGGAATATTCATAGTATCATTTCCAGGACCTCCTGCAGTTGTTAATGCTATTTGTTCATACATAGCAATTCTTGCTGTAACTGCACATATAACTCCTGTACCAATAGAATTTCTACAAAGTGGTAATTGTATTTTCATAATTATTCTCCACTCAGTAGCTCCATCAATTCTAGCTGCCTCTAAAATTTCTTCTGGTATAGACATTAAATCATTATGTACAATTAATGTAACTATAACGGAATAGAACATCCAAGTAAGTGCTACAGCCCAAAACGCATATGGTGATTGATAAAACCATTGAACATGAAAATCTGGATTAAAAATCCTTATTATATTATTTAAAACTCCCATATCATCATTAAATATAAATTTATATATTAATGCCCATGCAGCTGCCGATATTACATTTGGAATCATAAATACAGCTCTTGTGAACTTCCATCCTTTTGGTTTCTTATATAATATAAATGCAATTAATACACCAAATATAACATGTATGGTAGCTGCAATTAATGACCAATATAATAAATTTTTTAATGACATAATGAAAGTTTCACTATTAAACATTTCTATAAAGTTATTTAAACCTATAAATTTAGGTGCATTAAATCCATCCCACCTGGTTAACGAAGTTGTAAAAACAGTTACAATAGGGTTCAAATAAAACATAATAAAAATTATTACAGATGGTAATAAAAATAGATATATCCATTTAAAATTTCTTTTTTCCATCTTACTTATTTCTATCTTTTTCATTTTTATCATTCCCTTCTACTTTTTAGTATATTGTTGGGTATGAAATTTAAAAGTTATTTTAATAACTTTTAAATTTCATTAATATGCTTGTAATTTTTATTTAGCCTCTTCTGCCTTTTTAGTAAGTTCTACACAAAATTGTTCTGCTGTTAAAGTATTATCTATTAACTTAGGTAGTAACTTTCCAAACTCAACATCAGCTAGTGAAGCTGGCATTACATCTAGAATCGATGCTGAATATTTTGTAGTATCATCAATACTTTCTGCAAGTTCAAATAAAACAGGTGTTTCCTTTTGCTTATCAAGAAAACTATTTGAATATTCTATTCCAGTACATACTCCACCCTCAGCTAATATTAATGCTTCTATTTCTTCTTTAGAATCTCTGAACTCTAAAAATGCCTCAGCTAGTTCTTTCTCTTTATCTGTTGCTGAATTTGAAATCCAGAACTCACCAAAAGTATTTGTATTTACTAATGCGATATTTCCTGGATAAATAGTTGCTTTAACATCTGCACCATTAAAACCATTGCCCCATTTATCAGATGAATCTTCTCCAAATTCAGAAGCCATCCAAGAACCATTACAAATTATAGATGCTTGTTTACTCATAAAAGCATTAGCAGCATCTGCATATGCAGCACCAACAGTATTCGAAGCTCCATTGCTTTGCATCAATTTTTGTAGTATTCCAACTGATTTAACTATTATAGGATCTGTATAATCATATAACTTTTCATCAACTGACTTATTAAGTAATTCTGATCCGCCATCTTGATTAGCAATTATTGCAGATAATAATAATCCTGTTGTCCATGCATTATCTGCTGTTTGAAAAGCAATTAAGTTTGTTCCTAATCCACCTATAAACTCGTCCATAGTTTGATCTTTAATATTCTTATCTGATTCATACATCGACGAATTATAATATAATCCAACAGGCCTTATTACAGCTAGTGGTTTTGCCACTAATTTTCCATTTATTGTAGAATATTTTATTGATTCCTCATTCCATCTTGCAGTAGTTTCTGGATGACTTTCTGCAAAAGAAGTCAAATCATACGCCATATCATTAGCTATAACTACATTTTTGAACCATTGTAAGTCTATCCCTCCAGATCCTGGCGAATGTACAATGACAGGTAGTTTATTTTGTTGTGCTAATTGTTTTATTTTTTCTGAATAAGATGCTTGTGGGACTTCCTCGATAACGATTTCATACTTACCATCATATTTTTTATTAAATCTTTCTATTTGAGGTATAAAAAAAGTAGCACCAACATTTTCACCTGCCATATATGTGGGGAATGTTACTTTTATTTCCCCATCTGCACTTTTGCTTGATTGTCTTTGTTCCTTTACTCCACACCCAAACATACCAACAGCTAAAATTCCACTTAAAATCATTGATAATAGTCTTTTTTTCATACATCATCTCTCCCTTTTAATTATTTCGAAAACGTTTTAAAAACATTTATTTAAAAAGTAGGTTTTTAAATCCTACTAAAATAAATACTATAATTTTTTAACTGATTCACCAAGTACAAGCTGATAATCTACATTTATACTCTTAGATTCCGAATTATTCTCTACCATATCGCTTAATAATTTGGCTGCTTCATATCCTTTTTGAACCATATTTTGATTTACTGTAGTTATATTTGGTTCAACATATTTTATAAAGCTCATACCATCATATCCAGTAACTGAAAAATCTTTTGGTATCTTATACCCACATTCTTTGATTGCTCTTATTGCTCCAAATGCCATTAAGTCACTCATACATATAAATGCTGTTCCTATATTTTTTCCATTTTCAATCAATAATTTTTTAACTTGAGAATAGGTTTCTTCTTCCATAAATTCAGAATAAATTTTTGTTACATTTTTAAAATCTATGTTATTTCTTCGTAATGCATTTTTAAATCCTTTTTCACGATTTAAAGTAACAAATGCTGATTTCCTACCATATATCAAAACTAAATTTTTGTGATTTTTATCAATTACATATTGTGTTATTTCTTCAAAGGCTTTTTCATCATCTGTTACTACACTTCCACCTACTCTACTATCAACTTTTACATCAATTGTTACATAAGGTATTTTAGATTGCTTTAAATTTTTATAATAATTATCCGTTGTTTTAAGTCCCATTATTAATGCTCCAGATAATGAATATTCTTTACAAAATTGATCAAAACTTCTTTTCTCTTGATCTTCACTAGTAATCGAATACATAGCAATTGTCATATCTAGATTAGAAATATACTTATATGCTCCTTTAATTAAAGCCATTGAAAACTCATCAATCTGATCTTCTTCAATCAATCCTGAGGCTATTATAGCTACATTTTTTATGTTTTTAGCAGATAAATTTCTAGCACTTGCATTAGGAATATAATTTAATTCATCTGCTACCTCTTGAATATGTTTTCTAGTTTCTTCACTAATATCTTGATATCCATTTAGAGCTTTTGAGACTGTTGCGACTGAAACTTTAGCTTTTTTAGCAACATCTCTTATTGAACAAGGCATCTCCTCATCTCCTAAAACGTTTTCTTTAAGTTTATTGTAAAGCATTATAAAATATATGTCAATGTATTTTTTGTTAAATCCCCCTAATTATTTCATATAAATCTATATTTATATTGTAGATACACTACTAGAATTATATTTTACACTCACTTATGATACAATTCTCCGTATCATACTCAAGTTATATAGTTTTTTGTATTAAAAAAGGATACCTTTTACAATATCCCTTAACTCTCTAGTTACTTATTGATTGTCTGATTATATTTATCTGCGCTTCTGTAAGTCCTGTCAATTCACATATCAATTCATCTTATAGACCTTTTTTTATTGCTGTTTTTGCAAGCCTTATTGATTTTATTATCTTATCAAGTTTGCTTAGCTTTCCACTCATTATAGGTGTAAATGTTAACTCATATTAAATATATATGAAGCAAAAACAAGAAATTTTATACGTACATCTTGTCTTTAAAATTGAATAATTACTTTACCATTAATATGTCCACTAGCAACTAATTTTAATGCTTCACCCGCTTCTTCAATAGTAAATGTGAATCTATTAAAGGCACAATGTTATTTTCTTCAACAATTCGTGTAATTTCTTTTAATTGTTCTCCGTCAGCACGTACAAAAATAAAACGATATTCCTTTTCCTCTTCTCTGGCTAATTTATCGTATTTTGCACCCGCAAGTGAGAATAATTTTCGCTTCCCAAATAGAAATTTATTCCTTTCAGCAAACTTTTTGTTTGGACCTGTACGCACAATGTCGTCAACTTAAGTAATTTGTAAATATAAATCACGATTATTTTTAGATGATATATTTAAATTTCTTCTAAAAAATGGTACACTAAAT
>JAHAIU010000466.1 GCA_018372555.1 Clostridium sp. | reverse complement strand
GTAGTTGAGTTTGATGATAATAATAAGGTTATATCATTAGAAGAAAAACCAGAACATCCAAAATCAAAATATGCAGTTCCAGGTCTTTATTTCTATGATAATTCTGTAGTTAAAAAGGCTAAGGAATTATCACCTTCAGTTAGAGGCGAACTAGAAATAACAGATTTAAATAGAGTCTATATGGAAGAAGGAACTTTAAAAGTAAATTTATTAGGTAGGGGAATGGCTTGGCTTGATACAGGAACACACGGTTCAATGCTTCAAGCATCTAATTTTGTAGAAGCAGTTCAAAACACTCAAGGAACATATATAGCATGTCTTGAAGAAATATCTTATAGAAAAGGTTGGATAACAGCTGATGAAGTAAAGAAACTTGCTAAACCTTTAATGAAGACAGGATATGGAAAATATTTAGTAGATGTAGTTGAAGAACTAGAAGCTAAGAAGAAATAGATTTGGAGATGTAGTTATGGGTAATTTTAATTTTAAAGAAACAAAAATTAAAGACTTATACATAATAGAGCCTAAAGTCTTTGGAGATAACAGAGGTTACTTTATGGAAAGTTATAATAGAAATGACTTTGTAGAAGCTGGATTAACTATGGAGTTTGTACAAGATAATGAGTCTAGATCTAAAAAGGGTGTTTTAAGAGGAATGCATTTTCAAACTAAGCATACTCAAGGAAAACTTGTTAGAGTAACCGAGGGAGCTGTTTACGATGTTGCAGTTGACTTAAGAAAAGGTTCACCTACATTTGGAATGTGGGAAGGCGTTTTATTAACTGCAGAAAATAAGAAGCAATTCTATGTTCCAGAAGGTTTTGCTCATGGATTTTTAGTAGTTTCTGATACAGCTACATTTAATTATAAGTGTACAGATTTCTATGCACCAGAGTATGATAGTGGACTTTTATGGAATGATACAGAAGTAGGAATAGAATGGCCTCTAGATGGAATTGAAGAAATACTACTATCTGATAAAGATAAGAAGCAAAAAACTTTAAAGGAATTAGATTTACCTTTTGAGTACAAGTAATTATTTTACTCCTACCTATTTAAGTAGGGGTCTAATTATAGGAGAGATAGTATGAAGATATTAATAACAGGGTCTAAGGGACAATTAGGAAATGAACTTCAAGATATAGTTAAGACTGGTGAAGCTGAGATAGGGAAAGTAAGTGAAAATATAAAAAATGCTGAAATTTTTCCTTTAGATATTGATGAATTAGATATAACAAAGCTTGAAGATGTTAGAAGAGTTCTAAATGAAATAAAACCAGATGTAGTTATTAACTGCGCTGCAGCTACTAATGTAGATGGATGTGAAAGCAATAGAGATTTAGCTTTTAAAATAAATGCTATAGGACCTAGAAACTTAAGTTTAGTTTGTGAAGAAATTGGAGCTAAGATAGTTCAGGTTTCAACTGATTATGTATTTAGTGGAGTAGGTGATACACCTTTAACAGAATTTGATTTAACAGCACCTTATAGTATTTATGGCAAAACGAAGCTTAAAGGTGAAGAGTATGTAAGAGAATTTTCTTCAAAATATTATATAGTAAGAACAGCTTGGCTTTATGGATATGTAGGAAAGAACTTTGTATATACTATGATGAACTTAGGAAGTCAAAAGGATGAATTGACTGTAGTA
>JAHAIU010000465.1 GCA_018372555.1 Clostridium sp. | reverse complement strand
ATGCTTTTCATTATCATAAATTAATTTTTCATATATTTCATCTGAAATTATTATTAAGTCATTTTCTTTTGCAAAGCTTGCAATTTCTGATAAATCTTCTTTAGAATAAATACTTCCTGTTGGATTATTAGGACTATTAATTAAGATAGCTTTCGTTTTACTATTAACTACTTTTCTTAGTTCCTCCATTGAATATTTATAATCATTTTCTTTTTTTGTATTCACAAGAACTGGAACACCATCCGCAAGCTTAACTAGTTCAGGATAGCTTACCCAATAAGGTACTGGTATTATTACTTCATCACCTTTATTTAATATAGCCATAAAAGCATTGGCTAGGCTTTGTTTAGCACCAGTAGAAACAACTATTTGACTAGGCTTATATTCTAAATTATTATCATCTTTAAATTTTTTACATATAGCTTTTCTAAGATCTAAAATTCCACTAGCTGGAGTATATTTAGTTTTTCCTTCATTCATAGCCTTTACAGCAGCTTTAATAATGTTATCTGGAGTATTAAAATCAGGTTCTCCTGCTCCAAAACTTACTACATTTATTCCATCTTCTTTTAATGCTTTTGCTTTTGCTGTAATTTCTAAAGTAATTGATGGATTGATTTGCTTTGCCTTACTAGATAAATCCATTATTATTCCCCCATTTATTTTATTGAATTAATTAATCTATTAAATAAATCTTCATTTATTCCATAACTGCCTATTAAATTATCTTTTGATGCTTCCTTATCATGAAAATCACTGCCTCCAGTTATAATAAGCCTATGTTTTTTACATAAATTATGAAAACTGTTTGTTTGCTGAGTAGAATGACTTGGATGATATACCTCCACACCTTTTAATCCATAAAACTTTAAATCCTTTACTATTTTTTCTACTGCTAAAGTTTTATATATTTGCCCCGGATGTGCAAGTATAGAAATACCACCCGAATTATTTATTACTTGTATTGCTTCCTTATAAGTTAATTTTTCACCTTTTACATAGGCTGGCTTTCCTTTTACTAAATAACTTGTAAATGCACTTTTGTAATTTTTAAAATATCCTTTTCTAACCATAGCCTTTGCAACATGACTTCTGCCTACTGTAGATTTAAAATCATCTTTTAAATCATCAAGGCTTAAATTAATATTATCTTTTCGTAAATTAAATAATATTCTTTCGACTCTATCTAATCTAGCTTTATTTAATCTTTCTACCGTTTGCCTTAGCTCTATATTATCTACATCCAAAAAATATCCTAGTATATGAAGCTCTATATCATCATACTCAGTACTTAGTTCTATACCAGGTATTATATTTATACCACAATATTCTTTATCCACTATATATTGTGATGAAATTGAATCATGATCTGTTATAGAAATGTTCTTCACTCCTATTTCAAGAGCCGTCTCAATAATATCTTCTGGTGTCATACTGCCATCTGAATAATTAGAATGAATATGTAAATCTGCATATTTCATATTAACACCTTATTTCTTAAGTTTATATTATGAATATATCATTATTAATATAAATTTACAAATAAAAAAAGTGCCTACTTTGGCACTTTTTTATACTAGTCTTCTAATTCTTCACTATAGAATTTTGATACTCTATCAAATTCCTCTTCTTCAGGAATAACTAATTCACCATC
>JAHAIU010000464.1 GCA_018372555.1 Clostridium sp. | reverse complement strand
AATAGCTAACACTGAAGGATTATTAACTGAAGATAGAAGAGTAAGAACAAGATTTTCAATTAGTTCAGTAGCTTCAGCTAATGGAGAAAATCAAACTGGCTTTGAAGGACCAGGAGCGCATAAAGGGTTTGAGTTATTTAATGATGTAGATCCAGAATATTATGGTAGGGAAGCTTCAAGAGTAGCTACTACTATGCTTCATGCTAAGCCTTGTCCAGCAGGAGAGATGACAGTTGCTATTGATAATGGTTTTGGTGGAGTTATTTTTCATGAAGCTTGTGGACACTCTTTAGAAGCTACAGCTGTAGCAAAAGGAAACTCAGTATTTACTAATATGATTGGAAAGCAAATAGCATCAACTAAGGTTACTGCAATAGATGATGGAACTATTCCTAATGCATGGGGATCATTAAATATTGACGATGAAGGAAATAAAACTAGAAAGAATGTTTTAATTGAAAATGGAATATTAAAAGGTTACTTAATAGATAAATTAAATGGTAGAAGAATGGGTATGGAAGCAACAGGTAGTTCAAGAAGACAAAACTATAAGTTTGCACCAACTTCAAGAATGACCAATACTTATATTGCAGCTGGTAATGATGATGAAACAGAAATAATTAAATCTATTTCTGATGGATTATATGCAAAGAAAATGGGTGGTGGATCAGTAAATCCAGTTACAGGTGAATTTAACTTTGCTGTTTCAGAAGGATATATAGTTAAAAATGGTGAAATACAAGAACCAGTTAGAGGAGCAAGTCTTATAGGCAAAGGTAGTGAAGTTTTACTTAACATAGATATGGTAGGTAAGAATTTAGCTCAAGGCCAAGGAATGTGTGGTTCTGTATCTGGAAGTATTCCAACAAATGTAGGTCAACCTATGATTAGAGTAAAAGAAATAACAGTAGGTGGAAGATAAGGGGGAATATATATGGAATTAAAAGAATTTATAGATAAGTTATTTGAAGAAGCTAAAAATAATGGATTTAATGAATATGAAGTTTATTATGTTGATAGAGAAAGCTTAAGTATAAATGTTTATAAAGAGGAAGTTGAAAAGTATAGTTTAACAACTTCTTATGGATTATCTTTTAGGGGTAAAATAAATGGGAAAATAGGATACTCTTATACTGAGATCTTAGATGAAGATGCTATAAAAATGTTAGTTAAGAATTCTAAAGAAAGTGCTTTAACTATTGAAAATGAAGACATTCAATTTATCTATGAAGGAGATAAAGAGTATGCTGAAGTAAGTTCTTATTATGAGGCTTTAGAAAATCTTCCAGCAGATAAGCTTATAGATTTAGCATTAAGCATGGAAAAGGAATCTAAGGAGTTAGATAATAGAGTAGCTAGCTTTGGTGGCTGTGGAATAGGATATAGTAAATCTAAATATGGAATAATTAATTCTAAGGGATTAAATCTAGAAAATAAATCTAACCTACTAAGTGCATATGTAGTTCCGATAATAAAGGAAGGGGAAAATATGCATGATGGAATGGGTTATGTAACAGCAAAATCATTAGAAGATGTAAATCCTAGGAAGATTGCAGAAGATGGTATTAATGAAGCTGTTTCTAGAATTGGTGGAAAATCAATTCCTTCAGGAAAATATAAAACTATAATTAATAATGAGGCTATGGTTTCTTTGCTTTC
>JAHAIU010000463.1 GCA_018372555.1 Clostridium sp. | reverse complement strand
TTGTGAGACAGCACCACTACACCTCACTTTCACCTTTAAATTATATAGTAAAATAATACTTTAATTATATAAAAAATACCTATAGACTTAAACACTTTTTTTATTAATGTCTAGTCTATAGGCATCAGTTTACTTAAAAGCAATAAAGTAGGCTGACATCTACAAGATTAAATTATTTAAGGAGTTTTTAACATATTGTGCGTAAGACGACTTGGAGCTAGCGATGGAGTCCGAGCATAATATGTTAAAAACTCCTACCAAATTTAAAGCTTATATTTTCTTTCTATCACTTTTCTTTTTAAGTAAGGCACTAGTATCTATTGAAGAAGATTTTTTCTCTTCATTCTTAGAAGCTTTATTTGATTTCTTATTACTCTTTTCTTTCTTAGCTTCCTTCTTTATCTCTTCAGTTAATTCAGTTTTAGCTTTATCTCTTATTGCTTGTTTTTCTTCTAAAATAACCTTAGAAGCTCGAACTTCATTGGATTTTGAAGTTTTTTCATCAATACTATTCTTACTATCCTTTATTACTTCCTTTTCCTTTATCTTTTTATCTTTCTTAATCTTAAGCTTTTTCTTATTTAAGAAAGATACTAAATTAAAGTTTAATCTTCTATATGCAATATCTAACATAAGTAATAAAATTGCTATTAATAGAAGTGGTGTAGTTAAGTTAATCTTCTTATAATCTCTTTCAAGCTTGCCTTCAAAGACTTCTTCTGGCTTATTTATAAAGCTACCCTTAGTTTCCTTTACTATTACATCTAACTTTTCTGCATTAGTATTAAACTTATATTCATCAGAATATTGAAGGGCAAAGGCTCCCTTATAGGTATTCTTCACTTCTCCACTTTCTTCTTCTCTTACACTAAAGTTATAGAATCCCAATGATGATAATGGAACTTTTGCTTCAAATTTTCCTGGTTCAACTTGTGATAATTCAAAGCTTCCTTCTTCTCCATTTTCTCCATTAAATACTCCATTAACTTTAGCATCTTTAGATATCTTATCATTATAAAACTCTATTTTAGCTTCATTTCCTTCTTGAGTAATATTTAAATATCCATCTTCTCCATACTTAGGAATAGTAAAGTAAACCATATTTTTAATAAGCTGAGGTCCATATTCCCAAGTTAAATAATTCTTACTCCACTGTCCATTTATATCTGAAGTGAAACTAACTGTTCTACCTATTCCATATTGCATAGCAGCTAATATTGGCTCATCATGACTAGAACTTAATATTTCAACTGCATTTTCCTTAATAGAAGTTCCTATATATCCTAAAAGGCTTGGAATTCCATCTGAGGTTTTAACACCTGATAATATTTCATGATTGCTTAATATTTTAGGTGTAAACTCTTCATTAATTATATAAGTTCCAGCTGATAATAATACTTCCTTTGCAAATATTCTTGGAATATCAGTATATATATCAGTATAATAACTTCTTCCTCTTCCTATTGATGCTAATTGTGCTAAAAGATCACTATTAGCACCTTCTCCTACAGCTACTGTAGATAAAGTAACATTATTATCATTAAAGCCTTGAAGTAAGCTTGCATAATTATCAAAGCTATATCCATCTTGCCCATCAGTTAATAATATAGTGTGCTTTATCTTTGCAGAGCTTTCTATCTGCATCTCATATCCCTTTTG
>JAHAIU010000462.1 GCA_018372555.1 Clostridium sp. | reverse complement strand
CTAAGTTAGAACATACATAAGAGTTTCTATTATTTAGAATAACACTTCCACTAAATAAAGAAACACTTAAAGGATCTACACTTATTACAGTTCCTATAACTGCTCCTTCTATTTCTTGATTATCTCTCTTTTTAAATTCTCTAGCAAAATCATAATCCCAACTCATTTACGGATTCACCTTCCATTCTAAGTCTACTGTAACCTTATGCAATCCATCTTGTAGTATATGATTAGCACTTTTTATTTTATAATAACCAATAAAATTTCCTTGGTTGAAATATATAAGTCTGTTGCTCTTTATAATATTATTAATATCTTCTTTCATAACCAGCAAAGGAACACTAGAACTTTTTTCAATCTTATTAAGTTCCTTTAGCTTATTTGTAGCAATATTCTTTGCTTTAACAATATTTTCTTCATCTACTTCAATCAAATCGCTTAATTTCCCATACCAGTTGTATTTAGATGTGTCTTCTACCTTGGCATATATATTAGTATTATCTTCATTATTATTCACAACAGTAATACTATTCTTCATATTTTCAGTACTGCTTTTTATATCTGTTCCTTCTTCTATTAAAACTGCTGGATTAATTTTTAAATCACTTAATCTTCTAATGTATAATACATTTGCTTCAAGTTCCTTAATATATTCTATTCCCTGGTCATTAGTTGCTTTTTCTAATATATCATCTATTATTTCATTTACAGATTTTTTATAAATTTTAGTAATTAAAGTGGGTATAGTAGTTATATTTCCTGCTATATAAGCTTCACTTAGTAAAGAGCTTATAGCTTTATCAGCTTGCATATTATTAAATTGTTTTATAATTGTATTATTCATGTAATAAGAATAGTCTTGGACAACATAGTTATAGGATATACCTCCACTCTTTTCGGTTTTGTCTATAACTACACCCCGAAATATTTCTTTATCAAATAGATATAAACTTACTACTTGTTGCATATATAAATTTTTTATGCTATCAAAAGTTAATTGAGTACCCAAACTATCACTTGTATCTCCCCAGCTTAGATTATTAGAGTTGTATAATATATCAATTCCACCTGTTATTAATTTATACATATTATTCCCTCCAACTTCCATCAGTGCCTATAACATATCCATCTATAATTGTATTGCTGGCCATAATTCCATTAGCATAAAAATAGTACCATTTTCCACTGATTTTTAACCATTTACCAGCAACCATTTTACAATTTTCATCTAAGTAATACCATTTATTTTGCCATAATAGCCATTGTGAATATAACGCATAACCATTAGCATTAAAGTAATACCAAACATTATCTATATTCTGCCACCCATTAGAATACCAAGTATATTCTTCTACACTTGTACAGTACCACCAACCAGTGGCATCTTTATTCCAACCTAGTTTATAATTGTTATTACTATATTCTCTATATTGTTTAAAACCTAAACTATAAGAATAATCTCCATTACGCTTTACTCCATAATTCCAACTTTCTATACTAAATTTATCATTTATATAGCTCTTTCCATTTGCTATTATTACAACATATACATACTGCTTATTATTAATAACATAATTTATAAAATCAATAAATTCATCTGCTAAAACATCACTTTTAGCAAATGAATATTTTTTAATAGGAAGCCAGCTTTCTAATGTAAAATT
>JAHAIU010000050.1 GCA_018372555.1 Clostridium sp. | reverse complement strand
AAAATCAAGTTATAGAAGGTATAGCAAAAGGGGAAATTGATAAAAATGAAGAATTACCTTCAGTTAGGTCTTTAGCAGAGGATATAGGCGTTAATATGCATACTGTTAATAAAGCGTATTCTATTTTAAAGGATGAAGGATATATAAAGATAGATAGAAGAAAAGGTGCAATTGTTGATCTTAATTTGAGCCAGTCTATGGAAGGGTTTAAGGAAGAAGTTAATACAAATCTATATTACTATATGGCTCAATGCTTTAATAGAGGAATTGATAAAGAAGATATTAAGTCATATATAGATAAGGTTTTTCTTAATTTTAAAAATGATGAGGGGGAATAAAAATGGAAGGAATAATGGGGAAAATAATATTATTAGGGACTAGTGTTTTTGTAAGTGTAATATTATTTATTAGTGGATTACTAGTCAATAAATTTTCAAACAATGGTATTTTCTTTGGTGTTAGGATTCCAAAGGAATATGAAAAAGATGAAGATTTAATAAGATTAGAGAAAGAATATAAGAAAAAATATATAGTATTTATTTTACCATTTTTAATATTAATAAATATATTAATGATTTTTAACACTAAAATATCAATTTATTTAATAACCTTATTTATATTAGTTATAGTATCTAATATTCCTTTAATTATTTATTGGAAAAAAACTATGAAGCTTAAGGAAGAAAAAGGATTTAAAACTCTTGGAGATAATGTAGTAGTTGTAGATACATCTATAAGAAAACCTAAGGTAAGAGAAGATAATGTAATAATAAAGACAAGAACTTTTTTAGCATTATTAATAATACCTTTAATAACTATGATAGTAACACTTATTGTCTATAAAGATGTACCTAATCCATTTCCAATTCACTATAATGCTGCAGGAGTAGCAGATAGCTTTGTAGCTAAAGATGGATTTAAGGGATTTTTTCATTTAGTTTTATTTCCTATCTTAACTCAAATTGGAATGATAGTTTTCTTAACTCTTACTAATAAGTTTGCTGTTAATGGGAAAACAGAAATCAATAGTGGAACCTTAGAGGGAATAAAAAAGCAAAGAAAAGTATTTAAGAGAATAAATTCTATACTTTTATTTGTTATAGCTATTGAAATATCGATTATGTTTTCTATAATTCAATTTTGTACTTTATTTGGATGGAATGTTCAAGTTATAAACTATGTATTCCTTCCAGTAATATTTATAACTATAATAGTTTTTTCTGTTATTACTTATAAGATTGGACAAGGTGGAAAAAATATAAAATATAATAGTAATGAAAAAGAAATTTATAGAGATGATGATAAGTATTGGTTATTTGGGAACTTTTATTGTAATAAAAATGATCCTAGCATATTTGTAGAAAAAAGGGTAGGAATAGGTTGGGATGTTAACTTAGGTAATCCAATAGGTGCTATAATAGTGATACTTCCATTTGTATTAATAGCTATATTGATAATATATTTTATTATACAAGGGCTTTAACTGTAGGGGGGATATTTTGAATAATTTAGAAGGAATTTTAGTAGGAAACATAACTTTAATTGTTTTAGGAATTATATCATATTATTTGAATAGTTTCTCTAATAGTGGCCTTTTTTTTGGAATAAGAATACCTAAGAAATTTATAGAATATGATGAAATAGTAGATCTTGAAAGAAGATATAAAAAGATTGTAATTATAATGTATTTATTAATTGTTGTATTATTTGATATACTATCATTTAATTTTATTAAGGATAAAGAAGTAGTAGTTGCACAGTTAATATCAATTTTTATGGTAGGCTCTATATTAATTAATAGTGGAATTTTTGCGCTATATAATAAGAAAGTTAGAGATTTAAAAGAGAAGAATAATTGGAACTATAAAAACAATACAGTAGTTGTAGACACATCTTTAAGAAAACCTAAGAAAGATGATAAGTATAAGCCTTTGCCTAGCTTCATATTTATATTACCTATATTTATTCCTTTAATAATAGTAATCCTAACTTTTTTAAGACAAGATAAATTAAATTATTTAAGGTTAAATGAATTATATAAGTTACCAATAAATATGATTGCTATGGTAATAGTTATTTATATTTTAGCAAAGGTAAGCTTAAGTTCTAGGATAGATATAAATAGTACTAATTTAAAGAGTACTATTTATAAAAAGAAGATATTAAAAATGTTGTTTTCTATTATTTTTTTAGTAACGGAAGTAGGATTTATAATTTTAAACTCAATTACACAGTTAGGGCTAATTTATACTTTTGATACTAGTAGAGTAGAATCTATTCTTAATATATTCATTGCAATTATTATGATAGGATTTTTAATTGTAATCATATTAATGGGGAGGAATGGTAGAAGATCTATAGATAAAGAGAATACTGAAGAAGAAGTATATAATAATGACGATAAATACTGGGTTTTAGGAATGTTTTATTATAATAGAAATGATCCATCCTTTATGATTGAAAAGAGAGCAGGCATTGGATATACTGTGAATTTTGGAAATCCAAAGGCACTTATATTTTTTGTTATTTTAATTTTATTTATTATTTTTATATCTAAAATATAATTATAGATTTTAAGGAGGTCAATATGGTCAGTAATTTATCAATTACATTTATGGGAATAAGCCTTATTATTAGTTTATTTGTGCCTATAGTAGGAATGATATACTTAAAGAAAAAATATAATGCAAGTCTTAAAGTGTTTTTTATAGGAGCTCTTGCATTTTTTATAGCTGTTAATATAATAGAAAGTCCAATTCACACATATTTCTTAAGTTATAATAAAGGTACAGCAAGCTTTTTATTAAATAATCCAGTTGCATATATGCTATATGGTGGATTTATGGCAGGTATTATGGAAGAAACAGCAAGACTTATATCTTTTAAGTTTTTTATAAAAGGAAGAGATACTACTACTGCCTTAACTTATGGAATTGGACATGGTGGTATAGAAGCAATATTAATAGGAGCACTTGGTAGCTTAAATTCAATAGTATATGCTATATTGATAAATAAAGGAGGCTTCCAATCAATAATGGAAGGTGCTTCAGTTTCTAAGGATGTTATCAATGCAACTTACAATCAATTTGTAAATACCAGCTCATTATTATGGCTAATGACAGGAATTGAGAGATTAATAGCTCTTTCAGTTCAGATTGCTCTTTCAGTTTTAGTATTATATGCAGTTAAAGAAAGAAAATATATTTATTATGTAATAGCTATAATAAGCCATGCTATTATGGATTTTCCAGCTGCTTTATATCAACTAGGTGTGTTGAAGAATGTATATTTAGTGGAAATAGGTATTTTAGTTATGGCTATTATATTAGTAACATTTGTTTTTAAAAATTTCTCAACAAAAATACAGAATTATAATGAAATAATTTGAAAATATAATATAATATTAATAAGGTGGTAAATTTCATCTTAAAAAATAATAGATTTCTATTTTGGTAGGAGTCTATTATTTTTATAGGGAATAAAAAGGGGGGAACTTTTAATGAAAGATATTAGGTTTAGAAGAGCTAGGGCTGGAGATGAAGAACAGATTCTAAAGCTTGTAGAAGAAGTGTTAAGTCCTTATGGATTAAAATTAAATCCTAAAGGTGAAGACTTAGATATTACTAATATAACTAAATTTTATACTGAAAATAATGGGGCATTTGAGGTGTTAGAATTTAAGAGGAAAATTATTGGTAGCTACGGTATTTACAAAATTGATGAGGAAACATGTGAGCTTAGAAAGATGTATCTACATAAGGATTTTCAAGGAATGGGACTAGGTAACATAATGATTGAAAATTCATTTAGAATTGCAAAGAGGTTACATTATAAAAAGATTACTTTACAAACAAATTCAGTGCTATATAAGGCACTTAAACTTTATAAAAAATATGGGTTTGAAGATTTTGAAGATGAAGTTTGTGAGAGATGTGATATAGCAATGCAAAAATACATTGCTTAATAATATACAAAAAAGTATCAAGAGGGGATGGAGTATTATGCGATATTATGATACTAATATTGAAAATGTAAAGTTAAGAGAAACTAAGGAAGAGGATTCTGCTTTAATTTTTTCATTTATAAAGGAATTAGCTGAGTATGAAAAAATGACTAATGATGTTATTGCTACAGAAGAAACCATTAAGGAGTCTGTTTTTAACAATAATAGAGCAGAAGCAGTAATAATTGAATTAGATGAAAAACCTATAGGATTTGCTTTATACTTTTATAATTTTTCAACATTTATAGGTAGATATGGATTATACTTAGAAGATTTATTTATAAGAAAAGAATATAGAGGAAGAGGAATAGGAAGAGAAATATTTAAGTTTTTAGCTAAAAGAGCAGTAGAACAAGGCTGTAAGAGAATGGAATGGGCTTGTTTAGATTGGAATGAACCATCCATTAAATTCTATAAATCATTAGGAGCAATTCCTATGGATGAATGGACTGTATATAGATTAACTGAAGATAAGATAAGAAAGTTAGCAATTAAGAATTAAGAATTATCAATTTAGTGGAAGACTCAGTATTAGGAAGTCTACACTTTATAATTAATAATTAGAAATAGATAAGGTATAATTAAGGGGGGAACTCAGATGAAGCTGAGTTCCCCCTTAATTATATAATTTTTACTTGATAGGGTGATAAGGGGTATTTGGAGTAGAGCTATTGAATAAGTACGGTTAGATATAGTCACTATTTTATCATTATATTAAAAAAATTCTGGATTTCTCTTATTAAAGTAGATTCCTTTTAAATTAACATCCTCTATAAAGTCTAATGCTATATCAAAATTTCTATGAATATTTGTAGAAGCGTGGGCATCAGATCCTAAGGTAACATATTTTCCACCTAAATCTTTATATAAATTATAGATATCTTTTAAAGCAGCTTTAGCTTCAGGTATATGAAGTCTTGAAGTATTTACTTCTAGAACTTTTCCTTTGTTTATTAAGATCTCAAATATTTCAGCAAGTTTGTCCTTATATTCTGATACTAAAATTTCATTATTATCGAATTTAGCATATCTACAGGGGTAATCTATATGAGCTAATGAATCAAAGTTATTATAGAGATTAACACAATCTAGCATATCTTCTAAGTAATAAGTGAAAAACTCTTTTTTGCTATAGCCTTGATGTATATATTCTTCATATATATCTAGATTTTTAACAGCATGAATAGATCCAAGTACAAAGTCAAAATCGTAGGAAGTAATTATTTTTTCACTTTCGTCTATTACATTTCTAGTTAATCCTAGTTCTATACCAAGCTTTAGAGTATTATTTCTATATTTTTCATATTCATTAAAGTAACTTGGAACATCAAATTTAAAATCATCTTTAATTGGATAATCTAGATCCATATGATCAGTTATTATTATTCCAATATTCTTATTCTTTGAAACCTCAATTGCATTTAATATATTCATATCACTATCTGTTGAGAATTTTGTATGCATATGGCTATCGAAAATCATATTTTGCCTCCTTAAAATTTATGTTTTTTAAATTATAACATAGCTTTGTTAAATTATGGCTATAACAAAATAAACTTGATAAATAATATTATAGAATATAAAATTGAATTACAAAGTGAAAAAGGTGGGAAACAAATGAACAAATTGTTTGAAATTGGAGATTTAAGTTTTTATAAAGAGGATTTTTTAGATAATATTGACGAATTTAGTGATATTATAGATATAATAAAAGAGTTAAGTAATGAGCTTTCCTATGAAGAAATTGAAGTAGTAGGAAATAATGAATGTTGTGAAAAAACTAATAAAAATTATATAGTAGAAATCCAAGGATTTATAGATGAGAAAGATTCTTTTATAACAAAAAAAGAAGCTGAAGAATTAAGTAAGAATGGTGAATTAGGATTATTAGATTTATTTGTTATTAGAATTTATATGTGTTTAGAATGTAAAAAGTGGATAATAGATATTTTAGAATAAAGGGTGAGGAATATTGGGAGCTATTAATGAAATATTACTTAAAATGAAAGAGTATTTTAAAGAATTATATAACGAAATAAGAGGCTTATCCTTTAATGAATTAAAAAATTTCATATTTAAAAGGAGACTTTTTCTAATTTCAGTTTTAATAATATTTATCTTAATAGGATTTAGCTTTGGAAGTTACAAGTCTTCTAAAAATATAGTTCTCAAGAATCTGCAAATAGCTCTAAAAGAAGATAAGCCAGAAAAAATTTATAAAAAAATTAGAGTTGATGGTAAAAAGATTAAGAAAGAAGACTTAAAGCCTTTAACAGAGTACTATTCTGAAAATAAAAATCAGGCTATTAATATAGCAAAGGATTTAAAAACTAAGGATAATAGTGGATTTTTTAAATTAGTAAATAAAAAAATATTATTTATTGATAATTACACCATAGAGATAGAACCTATTGTAGTTAAGGTAAATACAAACTTTGAAAATGCAAAAGTATATATAAATAGTAATGAAATTGCAGCTACAAATATAAAAAGAGGTTTAATTCCAGGGAAATATAGTATTAGAGGAGAACTAGAAACTAAATATGGTTTAGTTAGTGAAGAAAAAGAAGTATTTATAATGGAAAATAAAGAAATTGATTTAGATATACAGGCTATAAATATAAGCCTTACATCAAATTTTAATGATGCGGATGTAATTATTAATGATAAAGAAATAAATAAGAAGGTTGAAGAACTTAAAAATTATGGACCAATTCCTTTAGGTCAAGATATAGAGATTCAACTAAAAAGAGATTTTCCTTGGGGGACGGTACTAAGTGAAAAGGTCAAAGTAGGTGATGTTCCTAATATTAACATAAATATTAATATGGCTAATGATAAGCTAATTGAAGATATTGAGGCTACCATAAATAATTTTTATAGTAGTACATTTAATGCTTTAAATAATGGGGATTTCAAATTAATAGAAAACTCTAAAGAAGATGCTAAGAGTAAGATATACGATAGCATAAAAAGGGAGAGTTTATTCTTAAAAAATAATTATGAACTAAATGAATTGAAAACTGAGATTAAGAGTAGCGAGTTCTTTTATGAAAATGGAGTTTATAAAGGAAATATAGTGGTTAATTTAAATTATCATATAAGCAAAAAACTTATACCTTTTATAGATAAAAATGTTGAAGAGATGTTTCTAACTAGCGTGGAATATAATGACGGAAACTGGGAAGTTATAGACGTGCAAAAGTTTAATTTAGAATAGGAGGCAGTTATGAGTAGAAGAGGTAGGACATTAAGTTTAACAATTGCAATAATTTTCTCTTTTAATATGGTAGTAATGGCTGAAAGTAGCTCATCAATTCAAGATAAAATTGAAAATAATAATAATCAGATTGAAGATCTAGAAAATGAAAAAGATAGGATAAATGGCGAAATAGATGAACAAAACTCAGCTCTTGAAGGGATTATGAATCAAATAAATGAAAAAAGTAAAGACTTAGATGCCGCTAAAGCTGATGTAGACAGTTATCAAAGAAAAATAGATGAGTTTCAAGGTGAAATAGATTCTCTTAACAGTAAGATAGCTAGTTCTCAAAATGCTATTCAAGATAAGGAAGCAATAATTGAAGAAAAGAAGCAAGAAGAAGAACAAATACAAGCTAATATAGGAACTAGACTTAGAAGTTACTATAAAATAGATATTGCCACTACATATTTATATTTAATTCTAAAGAGCGGAAATATATTTGAATTATTTAATAATCTACAAAATGTTTTTAGAATGATCAATTACGATAGAGAGTTAATTAATAGAGCTAATAATATCCAAAAAGAAATGGAAGAAGAAAAAAATGAAATTGCTGAAGAATTAAAAAGTATCGAAGAAAGTAAAAATAAAATTGTAGCTAAACAAGATGAATTAAAAGAGTCTCAAAAGGAATACTTAGCAAAACAAGAATATCATCAAAGTAAAATGAATGAGCTTCAAGCACTAGAAAATGATAAGACTAACATATTAGCATCATTAAGTGATAAGGAAAAAGAGCTTGCACATGAAATAGGAGAGTTAACTGTCTATAATCAGGCGTTACAAGAAGAACTAGAAAATATATTGGCAGATATAAATAATGGTAACTCATCAGGTGGTTCTTCAGGTGGCTCATCAGGAGGAGATGGAGGTTCTAGTGGAGGGAGTAGTATTCCAGGAGATCCAAGTACTGAAGCATTTTTAAGACCAGGATCTGGAATAGTTACAGACGAATACGGTCCTAGAATAAATCCTGTTACAGGAGCAGCAGGATTCCATACAGGAGTTGATTTAGGTGATCCTTATGGAGCACCAGTAGCAGCATCTAAGAGCGGTACAGTTGTTTATTCAGGATGGTTTTCTGATTATGGAAATACAGTAATAATAGACCATGGTGGTGGAGTACAAACTTTATATGCACATAATAGTGCATTATTAGTATCTGTTGGACAAACTGTAGCTAGAGGAGAAACTATAGCACAGGTTGGATCTACAGGAATGAGTACAGGCCCTCATATACATTGGGAGATAAGAATAAACGGACAACACACAAGCCCAATGCCGTACGTGTAGTTATATTTATCTAAGACTTGTTACTATATTATGCTTAACCTCCGTCGCAAGCTCCAAGTCGGCTTTCACATAACATAGTAACAAGTCTAATATTTAAATATAATTATTGAAACCTAGAATACTAAAGGATGAAACTCAGTGAACTGAGTTTCTTTTTTTATGAAGTAATTTGGAACAAATTACTTTATTAATTGTTAATTGATAATTATTAACTGTTAATTGTCATGGATTTGGTATAGAAGAAATGAAGATTTATGAAATTTTTATTAGTGAAAATAGATTTGTATTAATAAAAATAAGCAAAAAGTATTATTTTCAGAATATTTAAATAAATAAAATAATTATATTGACAGCCAATCTGGAAAAGGTTTACAATTAAGATGAAAGTAAACACTTACATACTAAAAATATGGGAGGTAAGTCAATATGGTTAATGTTGGAGTAGTGGGGTTAGGATTGTATGTGCCAGAAAATAAAATGACAGCCAAAGAAATTTCAGAAGCTACTAATGGAATTTGGAGTGAGGATGCAATAATAAATAAATTAGGAATAGTAGAAAAGACTATACCTGGAGATGATGATGGTACTCAAGAAATGGGGGCTAGAGCAGCCTTAGACGCATTAAAGGATGCTAATATGAAACCAGAAGAATTGGATGTAATTATATGTATGGGTGAGGAGTGGAAGGAGTATCCACTAACTACATCAGCTTTGTATATTCAGGGGAAAATCGGAGCTATAAATGCATGGGGAATAGATGTGCAAAATAGATGCTGTACTACAGTTTCAGCTATAAAAATGGCTAAAGATATGATAGTTGCAGATGAAGATATAAATACGATTATGGTAGTTGGTGGTTATAGAAATGGAGATTTCGTAGATTATAAGGATCCTAACATGTCTATGATGTTCAATTTATCAGCTGGAGGCGGAGCCATAATTTTAAAAAAGAATGCAAACAAAAATCTTGTTTTAGGTTCTTATATAAAAGCAAATGGAGATTTCTCTAGAGATGCAGGAGTTGAAATAGGAGGGATTATAAATCCTTTCAATAAAGATAATGTTGAAGAGGGATATAAATCTTTAAGGCTTATGAATGCAAAACATATGAAAGATGGACTTAATGCCATTTCAATGCCAAATTGGTTTGAATGTATTGATAAATCATTAGAAAAATCAGGATTGAAAAGAGAAGATATAGATTATTTAGCTGTATTACATTTTAAAAAGTCTATGCATGATTATATGTTGAAAGAATTAGGGTTAAATGAAGATCAAGCAATTTACTTATCAGATTATGGTCATATGGGACAAGTAGATCAAATACTTTCATTAAAGCTTGCATTAGAAGCAGGAAAGGTAAAGGATGGTTCTGTAGTTCTAATGATAGCAGCTGGAATAGGATATGTATGGTCTGCTAATGTTGTGAAATGGGGAGAGTGTTAACCTATGGATACATTTTTTCAAATATTATTTAGTAGTTTAGAAACAGGAAGCGTATATGCACTAGCAGCCCTTGGAATAATAATAATTTTTAGAACCTCTAGAACAACTAACTTTGCTCAAGGTTCAATAGGAATGTTTAATGCCTTTGTTGCCACTTTTGGATTAATTAAGTTAGGACTTCCTGCTTGGGGAGCTGCATTAGTAGGAATGGTAGCAGCCTTTCTATCAGGAGTATTAGTAGATTTGGTGATAATTAGAAAAGCAAAAAAATCATCTCCAGTAGCAAAGCAAATTATAACCTTTGGAGTAATAATGCTTTTTCTAGGAGTAGCACCGATGATATTTGGATCAACTCCTTTAAATTTCCCTAAGTTTATAGAGGCTGGAGCAATTGATATATTTGGAGCATCAATTTCGTATAATGCTTTATTAAATATAACAGTTGGGTTAATTATAATGGGAATATTATTTTACTTTTTACAAAATACAAAATGGGGTTTAGCAGTTAGAGTTACATCTTCTAATGAAGAAACTGCAAGACTTATGGGTGTTCCAACATCTCTTGTAACAATGGGAGCCTGGGCAATTGCAGCAGCACTTGGAACATTATCAGCACTAATGCTGGCACCTGCCATTACTGTAAATGTATCTATGATGGATAATGTACAAACAAATGCTTTAATAGCTTGTGTTCTAGGTGGATTCCAAACATTCTATGGACCAGTTATAGGAGCTTATATAATTGGCCTAGGAAGAAATGTATTAATATACTATGTTTCATCTACATGGGGAGAACCATTACTATTTACATTAATCTTATTATTTATAGTGTTAAGACCAAACGGAATAATAGGAAAGAAAATAATTAAGAAGGTATAGGAGGAATATAGATGAAAAAGATTATGGAACAAAGATATAGTAAATATATTTTACTTGGAATAGTACTATCTTTATTTCCTCTGCTTCAACAAGTAGGTGTTATAAAAAGTTCGACAATAACAACATTTGGAACTATATTGTTTTACGCAATAGTTGCAATTGGGTTAAATGTACTATTAGGATATTCTGGTCTAATATCCTTAGGGACAGCAGGATTTATGGGGCTTGGAGCATATATATCAGCTTATTTAACTGAAGATTTAGGAGTGCCATTTATAGTATCCTTAGTTGTATCTATAGCAGTGCCACTTATAATTGGAGTTCTTGTAGGATTAGTTTCCTTAAGAATATCAGGAATGTATCTAGCTATTGCAACCTTAGCAGTATCTGAAATTTTGAAAAAGATATTTGTTGAATTTGATGCAATTACAGGTGGGTTCTCAGGGAAGAGAGGAGGATACCCATCCTTCTTTGGACTTGAACTAGGACGAGACACAACCTTTATATTTATAGTAATTCTATTATTAATTGTAATGATACTTACAGATAATTTTATTAATTCCTCAACAGGAAGAGCATTATTAACTATGAGAGTAAGTGAGGCAGCAGCACAAGCTATGGGAATAAACTTACTAAAATATAAGCTTACAGCCTTTGCACTTGCAACAAGTTATGCAGCTTTAGGGGGAGTTTTATATGTACACTTTATAAGATTTTCTTATCCAGCTACCTGGAATTTACTTCTATCACTACAGATATTAGCAGTAATAGTTATTGGAGGAGTTAGAACTATATCAGGTCCAATTATAGGGTCAATAATAGTATTTGGTGTTCCAGATATTATATTAAAACAGCTACCAGTAATAGGTGCAATAGATGGTTTAGCATATATATTTACAGGAATATTAATAATACTTGTAATTCTATTCTATCCAAATGGATTAATTTATATAGGGCATGACATAAAGAAGTATTTTAAGAAAAAGAAGGTGAAAGTAAATGAGCTTAATACAAACACTTAAGATAGAAGATCTATCTATAGCTTTTGGAGGCTTAAAGGCTGTTGACAATTTAAGCTTTCATATTAATGAAGGTGAGATATATGGATTAATTGGGCCAAATGGAGCTGGTAAAACAACAGTATTTAATTGTATTACTCAATTCTATAAACCTGATAATGGAAAAGTTATATTTAAAACTATTAATAATGAAGAAGTTAATTTAGTAGAAAAAGAAACTCATAACATTATAAAGTTAGGCTTAGTAAGAACATTTCAAAATGTTGAGCTAATTAAAGATCTAACCTTAGTTGAAAATTTACTTATAGGGGCTCATATTTCATATAAGAGTGGACTTTTTTCTAATGCTTTTAGGACAAGAAAAGCAAGAAGAGAGGAAGAAGAAAATATAACCAAGGCTGAAGGAATATTAAAGTTTTTAGGAATAGCAAATAAAAAGCATGAACTTGCAGGTGGACAACCATATGGAGTTTTGAAAAAAATTGAGCTTGGTAGAACACTTATGAGTAATCCAAAACTAATTATTTTAGATGAGCCTGCAGCAGGATTAAATGATACTGAAACACTTGAATTATCTAAACTTATTAAAGGCATAAGAGATGAATATAAATGTAATATTTTATTAGTTGAGCATGATATGAGACTAGTTATGGATATCTGCGATAGAATATGTGCAATATCTTTTGGTAGAAAACTAGCAGAAGGTACGCCAAAGGAAATTCAGTCCAATAAAGATGTTCAAGAAGCTTATTTAGGAAAGGAGGAGTAAGATGAGTAATACAATTTTAAAATTAGATAATCTTACTGTTTCTTATGGCAGCATAAAGGCTTTAAAAGAGATAAGTATCCAAGTTAGAGAAGGTGAAATAGTTGCTCTATTAGGTGCTAATGGAGCTGGCAAAACAACAACTTTAAAATCACTTTCAGGAATTGTACCAGTAGAAAAAGGTAGTATAGATTTCTTTGGAAAAGATATTGCTAATTTAGCACCAGAAAAAATAACTTCTTTAGGGATAGTTCAATCACCAGAAGGAAGGCAGATATTTCCTGATATAACAGTAGAGGAAAATTTAAGAATTGGTGCTTTCACAATAAAAAGCAGAAAACAAATTGCTAATAATTTTGAAAGGGTGTACAAGTACTTTCCTATTTTATTAGAAAGAAAAAAACAATTAGCAGGGACATTAAGTGGTGGAGAACAGCAGATGTTAGCAATTGCAAGAGCTTTAATGGCAAGTCCCAAGGTACTTCTTTTAGATGAGCCATCATTAGGGTTAGCTCCACTTATAGTTAAAGCTATATTTGAAATAATAAAAGAAATCAATTCAGAAGGAACTACCGTTTTGATTATAGAACAAAATGCTCTTCAAACTTTAAAGATTGCTGATTATGCATATGTACTTGAAGTTGGTGAAGTTAGTATGGAGGGCAAAGCTAGTGAGTTAATTCAAGATAAGAGATTATTAGAAGCTTATCTTGGTGGTTAAAGTGTTTCCAATATTAAAATTAATATTTATAAGAAAATAAAATTTGGAGGGAAATTTATGAGAAAGAAAATCGCGTTACTTTTAGCCTCACTTACTCTAACTATGGCCTTTGCAGGATGCGGAAAAACAGAAGAAGCAGCACAAGGTGTTACTGAAACTACTATAAAGGTTGGTAACAGTGTTTCAACATCAGGAGCTTTTGCTCCAGTAGGAGTACCATTTAAAGCTGGTATAGAAGCATATTTTAAAATGATAAATGAATCAGGTGGGGTAAACGGAAGAACAATTGAATATATCCACCAAGATGATGAATTTAACCCTGAGAAAGGTAAAGCTGTATTAGACAAGTTAGTAAATGATGATAAAGTATTTGCTATAGTTGGACACTTTGGAACTCCAGTAGTAGGAGCAACATTAGATGATCTTAAGGAAATAGGAATACCATCAGTTTATTTTGCAACAGGTACAGGAATATTATATAACGAAAATGCAGCAAAGGGCGAAGGGGATAATATCTTCCCAGTTCAACCTGTATATCCTATGGAAGGACGTATTATGACAGCATGGGCGAAAGGAGAATTTAAAGCAAATAAGATAGGTGTTATCTACACTAATGATGATGCTGGTAAGGATTTAATTAAAGGAATAGAAACAGAAGCAAAGAATATTGGAGATGTTCAAGTAATAAGTGAACAAGTAGCTCCAGGAGCAGAAGATGTTTCATCAGCAGTAACAAAGATTAAGAATGAAGATGTAGATGTTGTTATAATTGCAGGTATTCAAGGAACTTTTCCACAAATAGCTAAGGAATTGGCTAAGCAAGGTAATACTAAACCTGCTATCACAACATATGTAAATGTAGATAAAACTATGGTGGAAGCAATTAAGAGCGATGTTGCAGATAAGTACGAAATATATGGTAATGCTTGGGTAGATGTAACTAAACCTGCAATGGCTGATTTCCAAAAATGGGTTAAGGAAGTTTCAACTGAAGATTTCTCCGGAAATGCCTATGCTATGACTGGATGGATAGCGGCAGACTTCTTCGTTACAGGAGTAAAAAATGTTGATGGAGAATTGACTTGGGAAAATTATATAGCTGCTATGGAAAAAGAGCCAATTGAGAATCCATTTGGAGGAAATATAGATTTCTCTGGTGGAAAGAGACTTGGAACTCAAGAGATGTCATTAGCAAAAATGGATTTATCAAGCCCAACAGGATGGAGCCCTTATATTGGATTTAAGAATATAGATTCTATATTAGGAAATTAATAAGAATTTTAAGGTGCTGTTGCACAAGCTGAAATTTGAGATATTTGCGACAGCCCTTAAAAATTAATGGGAGGTTCAATATGTTAGAAACAATTAAATCAAAAGAATTAATTAATGAGAAATATATAACTGTGGACAAGGCTTTAAACTTAATTAAGAGTGGCGATGTAATAGTTTCAGGATTAGGCTCTGCCGAACCAAAAGAAATCTTAAAAAATCTTCATAAGATATCAGATAGAGTTAATGATGTAACAGTAACTACTTGTCTACCGATGGAAATGGCCGAATATTTCACTAATGCAAAATATAAGGATTCATTTAGAATGGATGGTTGGTTTTATACAGCAGCTATGAGAAAAGGGCAGAAAAATGGGAATATATCCTTTATACCTAATCATCTTCATTTAGCAGCTACAAAGAGAATGGACCATAAAAAAACTAATATATACATGGGTACAGCAACTATTCCAGACAAACATGGATATTTATCATTATCTTTAAGCAATGTATATGAAAAAAGAATGATGGAAAAAGCAGATTTAGTAATATTGGAAATAAATAAGAATTATCCAAGAACTTTAGGAGATGTTGAAGTTCATATAAGTGATATAGATTACGTAGTTGAGACAGATTATGAGGTTCCAGAACTTCCAGATGTAGAACCTAATGAGAAAGATTTAATGATAGGAAGGTTTATAGCAGAAAGGATTAACGATGGAGATTGCATTCAACTTGGCATAGGGGGAATACCTAATGCAGTAGCAGCATCATTAGGTGATAAAAAAGATTTAGGAATTCATACAGAAATGTTTACTACTGGAATGGTGAAATTAATTAAATCTGGAGTAGTGACTGGGAAGAAAAAGAATTTTTATAAAGGAAAGCACATTGCAGCCTTTGCCCTTGGAACAAAGGAATTATATGACTTCTTAGATGATAATCCTTCTATAATGATGATGGATGGATATTGGACTAATGACCCATATGTTATAGGAAAAAATGATAATCAAGTATCTATTAATACTACAATAGAAATAGATCTAACAGGACAATGTGCATCAGAATCAATAGGAGCAGTACAATTTAGTGGAACTGGAGGACAATCAGACACTGCAATTGGAGCTCAAATGTCTAAAAATGGGCGTTCATTTATAGCCTTATATTCTACAGCAATGGTAAAAAATAAGGAAACTGGAGTTAGAGAAGAGATTTCTAAAATAGTTCCCTTCTTAAAACCAGGAGCAGCTGTAAGTTTATCAAGAAATGATGTAGATATGGTGGTAACAGAATATGGGGTTGCAGAGTTTAGAGGAACTACAATAAGCGAAAGAGTATATAAGTTAATTAATATA
>JAHAIU010000461.1 GCA_018372555.1 Clostridium sp. | reverse complement strand
CATATCCCCTTCGTGAACATATCCACATACTGTACAAACAAATTTCTTCATTATTAAACTCCTCCACTTTCACAACTATTGTTTTAAAATCTTATTTACTTATTTTTAATATTTGATATAATTCTTATTAGTGGTAATCATCTAATCAATAATTATTGTCTACTGATAATTGTTATTATATAATATCATTTGTTCTTTGTAAAGAGGAAACTTAAAAATTTTTTAAATAAAAAAATCACCTGCAAAGTTAAGACTTTTTAAAAGTCTCTTTACAGGTGATTTTAATATTTAAAACTTCTTTATATTATATAAGTTGTGTATATAATTTACTAACTAATAGTTTAGGGATAAACATAACTTAATAAAATGTAAAAACTTTATTACAACTTATATACTATTTAATTCCTACTGCTGTTTCCATATCTGAAATAATAGTATCTATTGCCATTATTCCACTTCCGCCAACATACCATGCTTGTGGATCAACATATACAATATGTCCATCTTGATAAGCCTTAGTTGTCTTTACTAATTCATTTTCTATAGCTTCTTTAACTGATGCTTGAGCTCCAGTTATAGCTCCTCTATCTAAAACAAGTAAGTAGTCTGGATTCTTTTCTTTTAAGTATTCAAATGAAATGTTTTGTCCATGGTTAGATGCTTCAATATTAGTATCAGCTGGAATGAATCCAAATTTGCTATAAACCATATCATATCTTGATCCTTCACCATAAACTGATAATGAACCTTCATTAAACATTGTCATTAAAGCTGTTGCGTTATTTTCTTTTACCTTAGCATTTACTGCTTCTAATCTCTTATTAATACTTTCTAATTCAGTTGTAACGCCTTCTTCTTTATCAAACACCTTACCTAAAACTTTAGCATTATTTTCTGCTGAAGCAAATATATCACTATTAGCTGTACCTAAGTATAATACTGGAGCAATCTTCTTTAAATCTTCATAGTATGACTCTTGTCTTCCTTCAATTATAATTAAGTCTGGTTCAACACTATTAACTTTTTCTAAATCAAATTCCTTTAAAGAACCTAAATCAACATATTTTTCATCTTTATATTGTTCTAAATATGATGGTAGTGAACCCTTTGGAAGAGCAACTGGCTCAACCCCTAATTTAGTCATTATATCTAATGAACCATAATCTAATACTACAACATTCTTAGGATTAACTGGAACTTCAACTTCACCCTTTTGATCAGTAACTACTACTGTCTTACTTTCTTCTTTGGCTCCACCTGAAGCCCCTTGAGTCCCACATCCTACGACTCCTACTGCTAATAACATAACCATACCTAAGATGGCTGTGATTCTTTTTTTCATTATATAATACCTCCGTGTTTTTTTATAATAATTGATATTTTCTAATTATTGATGTAATTTCTTCCAACTTACTAAAATTTATTATTTATAAAGCTTGTATAAAATTTCTCTGTTTAATTTTTTAATAAATAGCTATTTAATTAAATATATATCTTTTAATTTTATATTTTTAGAAATAAATACATATTTTTTGATTATCTACTTCTTTAATATTGAAATTCATATCATAAAGACGTTTTAAATTATTTTCTGTTATCATTTCTTCTGTTGCAGTATGATTAACTAATTTTCCATCCTTTAGAGCTACTATAGTATCTGAATAACA
>JAHAIU010000460.1 GCA_018372555.1 Clostridium sp. | reverse complement strand
TTTTTAAAACTTAGGAGGCAAAATTATGAGCGGAAGAATAACATCATGCGAGTTAAAAACTGGATGTAATGAACAAATCGAAGCAGTAATTAGATTACCAGAAGAAAAGAGATCAGTTATATTTGGAACAGTTTTAGACTGTAATAGAATGCCAGTAGCAGATGCAGTAGTAAAATTATTACAAGTTGTAGATGGTTGCAGATATCCTTATCCATTAACTCACACTTTTACTGATTGTCATGGACAATTTTTATTAGGACCATTATGCCCAAATACTAAGTATATGTTAAAGATATACAAAGATAATATAGTAATCAAATATACAGAATTAGAAACTTCATCATATAATGGTAAGTGTATTGCAAAACCAGAAAAACATTCTGGCGGACATTCAGATGACTGTGATTGTTAATTTAACTGAATAAAATAAAAAAGAGCTGTATCAAATTTTGATACAGCTCTTTTTTATTATAAATAAGTTTGATAAAATAAGTTGGAGTTTAGTAAAGGAGAAAACATATGGAAAAAATAATGCTTTACATAGTTGGTTTATTCTTTATAGTAGGAATAATAGATTATATTTTAGGAAATAAATTTAAGTTAGGATATGGAATAGAAAATGGAATAAAGAGTATGGGCTCCTTAGCGTTATCTATGGTAGGAATATTATCTATAACTCCAATAATTTCAGATTTCTTATCTAATTATGTATTATCAGTATTTAGTAAAGGACTATTAGATCCAAGTATAATATCATCATCACTTATTGCAGTTGATATGGGAGGATTTAAAATTGCAGAAGCAATTGGAGGAAGTACTGATATAATATATTTTTCAGGAATATTAATTTCATCAATACTAGGATGTACTATTAGCTTTACTATTCCTTTAGCACTAGGAATAATAGATGAAAAATATATGGATATTTTTTGCAAGGGAATACTTTGTGGAATAATTACCATCCCTATAGGATTATTTATTGGAGGTATATTATTAAAAATAAGTTTAATAGAGATAGTGGTAAGTCTTTTACCTATAATAATAATTTCTATTTTATTAATTATAGGATTATATAAAATCCCTTCTAAGATGGTAATTTATTTTAAGAGAGTAGCAAAAGGAATTTTTATAATAGGATTAATAGGGCTTGGACTTCAAGGATTAAATTCTATTGTTGGAATTTCTTTAGTTAATAACTTACTTCCATTAGAAGAGGCAATAACTATTGTAGGGAAAATTGCTATTTTCTTAGCAGGTTCAAATGTGATGCTTGAAGTCATAAAAAGATTTTTTAGTAAGCAAATTATTATTTTAGAGAGAAAATTACATATTAATTCAGATTCTGTAGCAGCATTAATAGGTAGTTTAGCATCAGCAGTAATTATATTTACTGATTTTGATAAGTTGGATAATAGGGGAAAGGTTTTATGTTCAGCTTTTTCAGTATCTGGAGCTTATGTGCTTGGTGGACAACTTGCCTATGTAGTGGCTGAGGCAAAAGATATTGCATTGATTTATATATTGGTAAAGCTTATATCAGGATTTTTAGCAATTTTATTAGCACTTAAAGTAATTAAAAATGATAAGTTAATTAGAAATGATATATAATTTTTATTTTACTAATTTAAGATAATAGAAGAGTATAGTATAGAAAAAATATCTCCTTCCA
>JAHAIU010000459.1 GCA_018372555.1 Clostridium sp. | reverse complement strand
ATTCTCATAGGATTTTCTAATTGACCTGTAGCTAATTGGAATCTTAAGTTGAATAACTCAGCCTTAAGGTCATTTAATTTAACCTTTAAATCTTGAGGAGCATTTGCTCTTAATTCTTTTAGTTCTCTAGCCTTCATTATTCTTCACCACCCATTTCCTCAAAATCTCTTCTTGTAACGAACTTACACTTTACAGGAAGCTTGTGTGATGCAAGTCTCATTGCTTCTCTTGCAACTTCTTCATTAACTCCTGATAATTCAAATAAAACTCTACCAGGTTTAACTACTGCTACCCAGTATTCTGGTGAACCTTTACCTGAACCCATTCTTGTTCCAGCTGGTTTCATAGTAACTGGCTTATCTGGGAAAATCTTTATCCAAAGTTTTCCTCCTCTTCTGATATATCTGTTTATAGCAATTCTGGCAGATTCAATTTGATTACTTGTTATCCATCCACAGTTCATTGCTTGGATACCAAAATCTCCGTATGCAAGGAAATTACCTCTTGTAGCTTTTCCCTTCATTCTACCACGTTGTACCTTACGATGCTTAACTCTCTTAGGCATTAACATGACTAATTCCTCCTTTCTTACTTATGCGTTAGCTTCTTCCTTCTTTTCAACTTTTTTAGTTGGAAGAACTTCTCCATTATAAATCCAAACCTTTACGCCGATCTTTCCATAAGTTGTATCAGCTTCAGCAAATCCATAATCGATATCTGCTCTTAAAGTTTGTAGTGGAATTGTTCCTTCATGATATTGTTCAGTTCTAGCTATTTCAGCTCCACCTAATCTACCTGAGCAAGCAGTTTTAACACCTTTAGCTCCAAGTCTCATAGCTCTTTGGATACTTTGTTTCATAGCTCTTCTGAATGATACTCTTTTTTCTAATTGAGCAGCAATGTTTTCTGCCATTAATTGAGCATCAGCTTCTGCATTCTTTACTTCAACTATGTTGATTATTAAATTCTTCTTTTCAACAATTTTAGCTAACTTAACTTTTAAAGCTTCTATTCCTGATCCACCTTTACCGATTATAACACCTGGTTTAGCAGTATATATATTTAATTTAACTCTCTTAGCAGCTCTTTCTATTTCAATCTTTGAAATACCAGCTGAGAAAAGTTCCTTCTTTACGAATTCTCTTATTTTGTTATCTTCGATTAAGTTGTCTGCGAAATTCTTCTTTGAAGCATACCACTTAGCATCCCAATCTTTGATAACTCCTACTCTAAGTCCGTGAGGATGTACTTTTTGACCCACTTGTTTTCCCTCCTTCTTTCTAAGCTCTTTCTTTAACTACAAGTGTTATATTACTTGTTCTCTTGTTAATTCTAAATGCTTTTCCGTGATCCATTGGTCTGAATCTCTTAAGTGTTGGACCTGCACCAACATATGCTTCTGCTACATATAATCTTTCTACATCCATTTCGTGATTATTTTCCGCATTGGCAACAGCTGACTTTAAAACCTTGTTTATTGCAACAGCTGCTTCTTTTGGAGTATATTGTAGAATAGCGAAAGCCTCTTGAATATTTTTTCCTCTTATTAAATCAAGAACTACTCCTACTTTAGTTGGAGACATTCTAACATATTTAGCTATAGCTCTAGCTTCCATTTATGTTCCTCCTTTCCGGGATTACTTTCTTTTTCTTGCTGCTTTTTCGTCATAA
>JAHAIU010000458.1 GCA_018372555.1 Clostridium sp. | reverse complement strand
TGAACCGCCCCCTGTCAAGTAGACAGGGTAAATAATATAAAATTATGCTACTAAGGTGTGGCTTCTATATTCAATAGGAGCCATACCTTTTAATTTCTTTTGTAATCTTTTTGTATTATAAAATTTTATATATTCATCAATAGCTTGTTCAAGTTCTTCAAAGCTTGAAAACTTTCTTAGATAGTACATTTCCGATTTTAAAGTACCCCAAAAAGCCTCCATAGGTCCATTATCAATACATCTACCTACCCTAGACATACTTTGCACTGCATTAATTTTATTTAGTTTGTTCTTGAATGTTTTACATGTATATTGGAATCCTCGATCACTATGAAATAGTGGCGTTGCAGTCGGATTCGCTTCAACAGCTTTGTCTAAGGTATCAAAAACTAATTTATTATTGTTAGACTTACCTAATACATACGAAATAATACTGTTATCTCCGAGATCTAGTATTGCACTTAAATAAGCTTTGCTTCCGTTAGTTATCTTAAATTCAGTAACATCTGTTAGCCATTTTTCATTTGGATTATCAGCTACAAACTCCCTATTTAATATATTTTCAGCTGTAATTTGTGGAGTACTTTGAATATATCTTTTCTTTCTTCTCCTAATAACAGCAGTAAGTTTTACAGATTTCATAAGCCTGTATATACGCTTATGATTATATTTTGAATTTAGTATCCTATTTATATTTAACGTTATACGGCGATAGCCATAAATCCCTTTAACTTCTGAGTATAATTTAATAATTTCATCTAAAATAACTTTATTTTCTTTATCTCTTTCAGTTGCGGAACGATTTAACCACTTATAATAAGAAGCACGCCCAACTTCAGCACATTTACATAGTTCAGATATTGAATACCCTAATTCATGTAATTCTTTAATTGCAATATACTTATTTGTAGATGAAACAGTGTATTTATCTACCTCCTTTCTATCTCTTCTAATTTTTTTAAGAAATCATTCTCCATTTTTAAACGTCTATTTTCTGCTTCTAAAAGCTTTAATTGTGCAGAGAATTTTTCTGATTCACTTAATTCTTCAAAGGCTTTATTTTTACCGCGTCTATCGACTAACGCGTTATATCCATCCTTATTGTATTTTTTTACCCAAGTATAAACTTGTTGGTATGAAACATTAAATTTATTAGCAGTTAAATTATAATCATGAGCGTTAGCAATGCAAAATGATACTATTTCAATTCTTTCTTGATAAGTTGTTTTTCTTCCGTTAGTCATAAGTTTATCTCCTTTAGTTGAATGAGATTTAAATATCTTATGATCATTATACTTCTTAATCCATTGCTGGAGAATACCAATAGCACTTATCTTATACTTAATACAAATATCATCTAATGATCCTTTACCATCAAGATAATCAATAACGGCCTGAGTCTTAACTTGAGCAGAATAGGATGTATTATATCTTTTGTTTAATAGACCTTCTTTCCCAAAGGTTTTATATTTACGTACCCAAGCTGAAATAGCACTTTTGTAGATATTTAGTTCATTACTTATTTCAGATAAACTTTTTATACCTCTTAAATAATCTTCAACAGCTTGGACTTTTATCTCGGTTGATACTTTTGATTTTCTTGACATAAAAAAATCCTCCCATTATAGAACAGTTTTATTATTTTAACTGTCTACTATAATGGGAGCATATCA
>JAHAIU010000457.1 GCA_018372555.1 Clostridium sp. | reverse complement strand
ATTGCTATTAATCCTTCTTCTATATTATTAATAATAGATTCTTTCTCTCTTAGTTGAACAGCTATTTCTTCTGGCTCTAGTCCATAAATATCTCCTTTTATATTAGTAGCTAATTTCTTTGCTAAAAAAATTATAACTATTAAGACACCTATAAATACTGGTATTAATCCTATTATATATTCCTTTACCTCACCTCTTAAATCCCTTTTTAGCATTCCTACAGCTACAGCACCAACTTGTACACCATCCTTATTTACTGGAACAAAGGCTCTTACAGATCTTCCTAAATGCCCTTCACCTTCTGATACATATGTGTCACCTTCAGTTAAAACACGTTTTTCATCTCCTCCTAAAAATCTTCTCCCAAGGTTTTCAGGAATTGGATGAGAATATCTTATTCCTTCTTGATCCATTACTGTTATAAATAATAATCCTGTTTTTAGCCTTACTCTTTCAGCAAAGTTTTGTACTTTTAAATGTGTAGGATCTCCTTTATCAGCTAATTCCTTTTGAATCATGGGATTAGCAGCTACTACAAAAGCTGTATCCGTAAGACTTTTTCCTATTGCTTCAGATACTTTACTATTTATAATAGCTATAGAAAAAATGCTTATAATCAATATTATTGTAATAAAAATACCAATTGTAAGTCTTGTGATTTTCTTTTCTAAAGTCATATTTATACCTCTAAACCGTTATCATTCTTTTTTAACACAATTATTATACATTAATATATAAAATGTAACAAATAAGAAACCACTAAAACTAAAAAGAATCGATAATTAATGAATAAAAAAATCAGCATATAATTTTTAAAACTATATGCTGATTAAAATAAATTCTATATATTTCGCCTCAATATTTTTTATTTTTCTATAAAAAGTTATTTATAATAATCCATAAATTTTTCAGTTTAATATTAGTGTTGTTTCATCTTCCCATTTTAAACTTGGATTTATTTCTTTAAGGTCACTAACTAACTTAAATAAAGCTACATCCTTTTCTTTACACTCTAGCATTATATCAACATCACGTTTATAAGGTCTTAGCTTTTCTATAAATTCTATAAAATCTACAGGATTTATAAAGTCAGAGTGTTTTTTATCTACTTTATCTACTAAGCTTATATCTTTAGGAGATGAAAAATGCATCTTAGGTGGTAAATTCTCATTATTCCAAGTATTAAATATGTCTTCTAATATATTTGTTATTTCATCACCGTTATTATTACAATTATGATGATGAATATCTAAAACCATAGGTACATTTATGCTTTTACATAAATTTAAAGTTTCATTGGCAGTATAAGTCTTATCATCATTCTCTATCATAAGTCTTTCTTTTATTGAGCTTGGCATTTTTGAAAAATTATCAATAAATCTTGTTATTGCTTTTTCTTTACCCCCTGTAGCTCCACCAACATGAATAACCATTTTCCCATCCTTATAGTCCATATCTTCAAACCATTCGACTTGTCTACTTAAATTAATTATTGTATTTTCAACTACTTTAGGATTATTACTGTTTACTACATTGAATTCATCTGGGTGAGTATCTACCCTCATATTAGAATCCTTTATAAGTTTTCCTATGTACTGAAAATCTTTTTTATAAATTTCTCTATGTCCCCAGTATCCAACATCAGGATGTGTTACTAAAGGAACTAAAGCTGAA
>JAHAIU010000456.1 GCA_018372555.1 Clostridium sp. | reverse complement strand
AAATCCGGTTACCTCATCACCTACTTTAATCATTTCATGATTTACAAAGTAAGTTTCCGGAGAAATTATAAAATTTACAATCCCCATATCCACGTTTTCTAGAGATATAAATTTATAGCAACCCATTGATGAATCATTTTGACCTGTGTAAAAATCTTCAATCATTGTAACTGTGCCACTAAAGGATGCAAATTTTTGTATTGTGTTTCTCCAGGTTGAATTGAAGGAAAGAGAAGCATCTTGATTCATGGGATAGGGACAAAAGAAATATTGGTTGGTATACATATGATACTCCTTTATATTAATGCTATTATAAGCTTCATCATTAGTAGTATATTAGCAACCTTGAGTAGTGTTACTTAATAATGGCAATTTTAAGGCATTACACAATTTAGTATAGAGAAGAATAAAGAAATATGAAGAATTGATATCTAGCAAATAGAAATGGTGGATAGGTATGCCCTATTAATCAAAACGATAATTTTAATTTTCATTCTTAGAAGAATTGGTATAACTGCAAGGTTTTAAAAAATATTCGAAATTACCGCATCTATTAAAATTAATTTTTTACCTCAATATAAGTGATTATATTAATTATATTAATCTCATACTTAAAGAGTACTGGATTATAAATATAAAAAATTCTTGTATTTTATTTATAATACCTAGAAGTTAGGGTATATCTGACAAAGTCAAAATACTGTAGTAAAATAAATTTGTAATAAGAAAGTTTAAGTAATGTATTTGAAAGGAAAGTTATGCTATGGGACAAAATGTAAAAATGAGATACCCAGAATATTTTAAAGAATTTAAGTGTATAGGTGGAAGTTGCAAAGATAGCTGTTGTATTGGTTGGGATATAGATATAGATAAGATTACCTTTAGACAATATTATAAAGTTCAAGACAAAGAAATGAAAAGAATGTTTCAAAAAAATATTCATAATAATGATTATTGTACAAGTTATGATGTAGATTATGGGAAAGTAAAATTAAAGGGTAATAAAAGGTGCCCTTTTTTGGATAAAGATAATTATTGTATTATTTATTCTAAGCTTGGAGAAGAATATCTTTCAAATGTTTGTACATCCTTTCCTAGAATAATTAATAAAATAGATGGTTATTATGAAATGTCCCTTGATGTAGCTTGCCATGAAGCTGCAAGAATTCTTTTATTAAAGGAAGAGGGAATTAAGTTTAAAGAAAGTGAAGAAAGCTTAGGAAAACATATAATATCAAGTGAGATTGATACTAAATCTAAAAAATATAATAATTCAGCAATAAAGTACTTTAAAGAAATTAGAGAACTTAGCATTAAAATAATACAAAATAGAAAATTTAATTTAAGTGAAAGGCTTTATATATTAGGTGATTTTATAAATAAATTAGAGGATGAAATCAGCGATAATTTTAACAATGTACCTAAATTTATTAAAAAATATGATATAAATCTAGTTAATGAGTGTTATGAAAAAAATCAATTAAATTATCTTATTCAAATTGATTTTTTCAAAAAAATGTTGGAACTTTTAAATGTATCTAAAAAGGTGGACAGCCTTACTTTTAAGGAATATACAAAGCAAATTATAGCTGGATTCAATTTTGATAAAAATGCTGAAATAAGTGAAGATTCAGGATTATACATAAAAGCATTTGAAGATTATAATGAACATTTCATTAATAATAATA
>JAHAIU010000455.1 GCA_018372555.1 Clostridium sp. | reverse complement strand
ATTCCATACATAGAGTAATCACATATACCTTGATTATTTATATCAGCTTGTCTCATTGTTCCTTCATATTTCATTCCACATTTCATCATTACTTTACCTGAATTAGTATTGTTAGGGTCATGTCTAGATTCTACCCTATTCGCGCCTACTTCCTTAATCAAATAATGAATGACAGCTTTTAACGCTTCTGACGTCACACCCTTATTCCACCATTTTCTACTGATGCAATAGCCTATATGAACCATATTTATTTCTTCATCTTTATCTACTACACTAATGCTCCCTATAGGTTCATTATCCTTTTCTTTTAAGGTAATTGCCCATTGATAAAAATCATCTTTACTATAGCTATTCACCCAAACCTTAATTACACTTTTTGTTACTTCTACATCATTATGAGGAGGCCACGTTAAAAACTTAGTAACCTCTGAATCAGATGTCCAATTGTTATAAGCAGCTTCTGCATCTTCCACCTCAAATTTTCTTAAAATTAACCTTTCAGTCTCAATTGTCTTCGTTCCTAAATTTTTCATAAATTCACCCCAACTCTAATTATTATCATCTATCTTAATAGTAACACTAAACATAAAAATTGTGAATAAATGGATAAATATTTTGTAAATATAACTCATCTTACAAAAGATAACTAA
The DNA here is from genome assembly GCA_018372555.1 of Clostridium sp. GTDB lineage: Bacteria > Bacillota > Clostridia > Clostridiales > Clostridiaceae > Clostridium. Next base: position 1,039 of record JAHAIU010000455.1, on the reverse strand, counting down.
TTCAGTGATAATACTCTCAAACTTAAAATAAAAAGCATCAATTAAAAAGATACTCTAAGGAACTATCACAGCTCTTATCACTTTTTGTGATAGCCCTTAAAAAACTTTTAAACTGATGCTATTATAAAAAATAATTTTTTATTGTATCTGGTTATCTATAAAACTCTTGTGTTGCATAATAAGTATTACCTATTTTATATACACCTACTCCTATACTTGTAAAGTTAGTAGATAAAATATTAGCTCTATGCCCAGATGAATTCATCCAATTATTCATAAATTCTGTTGCTAATCCTTCATTACCTCTTTTACCTTGAATATAGGCTATATTTTCTCCCCAAGAATTATATGAAACACCATCGGCTTTCATTGTATCTGTTATTAGTTTTCCTTGAGGATCTTCATGAGAAAAATATCCTTTTTCCCCCATATCAGCTGACTTAATCCTAGCATATTTCTCCATGGTAGTATTATAACTTAATCCTGGAAGACCTGCTGCAGCTCTTTCTGAATTTACTCTTTGATAAATCAACTGTTCAATTTCTGCTGCAAAACTATTATCACTAGGTTCTGATTGTGCACTTGGATTCTCTGGAGTACCAGTTGAACCACTAGTATTTCCACCATTTGCTTGAGGTGGCACTGGATTTACACTAGGATTCTTTTCTGGATTACTTGGAGTGACTCCTCCAGTTGATCCATTATTATTTGAATTATTATTATTCTCATTACCATTTGAAGGATTATTATTTTCAGTAGAACCTCCACCACTATTTTCATGAGAAGCATTTGGTGGATTATTACTGCTATTAGGTGTATTTAAATCCTTCTCTTTATTTTCTTTTTCAACCTGATCAGAAGAATTTTTGTCTTTTTCTTCAACTTTAGCAATATCACCTGGAGTTTGTTTATTTGTGTACATAAAATATGAACCTACACCTAAAACTACAATAACTCCTAATGATACTATAATTGTTACTATCCTAGACTTGCTCATAAGATTTCCTCCTTAAAGCTTTTTCTTCATCTGGTCTGATAA
>JAHAIU010000454.1 GCA_018372555.1 Clostridium sp. | reverse complement strand
ATTAATCCTAAAAGAATTGCTAATGATGCTTTCTTCGTTTTAATTCCAAGTAATGATGCTATAAGGGCACCTGTCCATGCACCTGTTCCTGGCAAAGGCACTCCAACAAATAATGCAAGTCCCCAAAACTCATATTTTTGGATTTGATTACTTTTAGCCATTGATTTTTTCTCTAACTTTTCAACCATAGGTCTAAATAACTTAGTCTTTTTCATCCAGTTAAATATTGGTGTAATAAAAAATAAAATGAATGGAATAGGTATTATATTTCCTACAATGCATAAAAATACAGCTTTAACCATTCCAATTCCTAATAATGAAGCTGCAATTAAACCACCTCTTAACTCCAAAATAGGTATCATGGATATTATGAACACTACAAGCTCTTTTGGCATAAAACTTAATGTGCTAGTAAACCAATTAATTAACGAATCCGTCATAACTTACTCCTTATACTGTATATTTCTTTTAATTTCATCTTTAAAAATGTATTTATTTACATATATACAAGATTACATAATAAATACAAAGTATTCAAGTCTATTTTTCTATTTAAATAAAAAAGAGTAAGGACTTAGGTTTCAAAACTTATCTAAAGCCTTGAATTCCTAACTTTCCTCACTCTTTATCTTTATTATTATCTATTCACTTTCTTCTCTTATTAAAACTTTTTATTCTTAGTTTATATTAGTATTGTAGAGGCATTTATTTAAGCTTATGAACAAATAGTCCACTTCTAAGTTTTGGTTCAAACCAAGTAGACTTTGGTGGCATAACTTGATTTGTATCAGCAACACTCATTATATCACCAACTTCTGTTGCATACATTGAAAATGCAACCTTCATATCCTTATGAACTCTTCTTTCAAGCTCCTTTATCCCTCTAATTCCACCTATAAAATCTATTCTGTCTGATGTTCTAACATCTTCAATTCCTAAAATAGGTGTTAAGACATTATTTTGTAATATAGCAACATCTAAGCTCTCTATTGGATCTTCAGCATTATAGCTTCCTTCCTTAGCTTCAAGTAAATACCACTTATCTTCTAAATACATACCAAAAGTATGCTTATTAGAAGGCTTCACTTGTTCATTTCTTTCTGTAATTATAAACTTTTTACTTACCTTATTTAAAAACTCTTCTTCAGTAAGACCATTTAAGTCCTTAACTACTCTATTATAATCCATAACCATAAGGTCATTATCAGGGAATGCAACTGCTAAGAAATAGTTGAATTCCTCCTCTCCTGTATAGTTAGGATTTTCTTCTCTTCTCATAAGTCCAACCTTAACTGCTGAAGCTGATCTATGATGACCATCTGCAATATATAGGTTTTCTATTTCTCCAAATAATGCTACGATTTCTTTTACTATTAATTCATTATCTATTACCCATACTTGATGTCCTATTCCATCCTCTGAAACAAAATCATATACAGGTTTTCTCTTAGTTCCTTCTTTAGACCATTGTTTAATCACTTCAGAGGTTACTTCATCTTCTCTGTAAGTCAAGAAAATTGGACCTGTATTAGCATCACAATAATTAACATGATTTATTCTGTCTTGTTCTTTATCCGCTCTTGTAAATTCATGTTTTTTTATTGTATTATTTATATAATCATCTATTGATGCACAAAATACTAATCCAGTTTGAGCTCTGCCATTCATTATTTGTCTATAAATATATAAACA
>JAHAIU010000453.1 GCA_018372555.1 Clostridium sp. | reverse complement strand
AAACTCTCCATAACCTGTTGCTGAAAATCTTTTTGGATCTTGTCCTAATACTTCTACAAAATATCTTACTACATTAACTGCTCTATCTGCAGATAACTCCCAATTAGAAGGGAACCTTGATGTATTTATATCACGATTATCTGTATGACCTTCTATTAGAACAGGATTACTAACTGATGCTATAATTGTATTTAATTGATTTAAAATAGCTTTACTATCTTCTCTTAAATCTGAGCTTGATGTTTCAAATAATATATTATCTCTAAGTTGCATAGCTACTCCTCTTTCATCATCTACTATTTCTACAACATCTTGAAGATTATTATTATGTACAAACTCTTTAATAGTATTAAACATTTTTTGCTGATCAGTTAATTCCTCTCCTCCATCAAAATTTTCTTCAGATTCTCCACCTATTAATGGAACCTCACCATTATATAGATTAAATTGTAATAAGGAATCTCCACTTTGCCCACTCATCATTGAAACAAAGGCATTAGCAATACCTTTAGTTTTTTCAGCATCAACAGATGACATTGAATAAAGTAAAACGAAAAATGTAAGTAATAATGTTACTGTATCGGCATAAGTAGCCATCCATTCATCGCCTCTTAATCCTCCACCACTGTTTCTCTTCTTTCTAGCCATTAAATAACAACTCCTTCTCCATTTTCAATGCTGTTATTTAAATATTCTAATTTATCCTTAGGAGGTAAGTATGTTATTAGTTTCTCTTCTACAATTCTAGGATTAACTCCTGATTGAATAGCAAGAATACCTTCTAATATCATTTCTCTTTCTCCAACTTCTTTTTCACTCTTTTGCTTTAAGTTTGCTGCAATAGGATTGCAAAAAATATTGGCTAATAATGAACCATAGAATGTGGTAATTAATGCTTTTCCCATTCCTGATGCAATATTTGCAACGTCAGTTAAATTTGCAAGCATTTGAATTAACCCTATTAAAGTACCAAGCATACCAAATGCAGGTGCATAAGCTCCCCAAGCCAGATAAATACCAGCTCCTCTTTCATGTCTATTTTCCATTTCTCCTATTTCAAGCTCTAATATTTCTCTAATAGTTTCAGGCTCAATACCATCTACTACCATTTGAAGACCTTTTTTCATAAAAGGATCATCCATTTCAGAAAGATCGTCTTCTAGGGATAATAACCCCTCTCTTCTTGCCTTTTTAGAAATATTAGTAAACTTTACTATAATATCTTTTCCTGAAGATTTATTTTCCTTAAAAGCTTGCATAAAAAGCTTTCCCATATTTTTAACTTCATCTAAAGAATATGTGATTAAAAGAGCGGAAATTGATCCACCTCCAGTTATTATTACAGATGCTAAATCCCAGAAAATCTTAAGACTACTTCCAAGTAGCATCCCGTATAACATTAATAATAGTCCTAATACTAACCCTACTGAGGTTAAAATATCTGATTTTTTCATAATATTGCCTCCTATTATAACCTATAAGTAACAATTTTATTTTTATACTTTATAACTTTATCTACAACTTCATCTACACTTTCTAGGACAATATACTTCTTTCCATTAGTTAATGTAATTAACGTTTCAGGGACCTCTTCAATTTTTTCTATATGATCTGCATTCAATATAAATTCTTTATTATTCATTGCTGTAACATCTATCATATTATTACCCCTTTTTTCAATTAGTAATTAAAAGTTAACAAT
>JAHAIU010000049.1 GCA_018372555.1 Clostridium sp. | reverse complement strand
ATATTATGATTACATTAAATAAAAATATTTTTTTCCTTATCTCTATCTTTTAATTTAGAAATTATTACTTATGTTCTTTGATCAATAAATTGTGTCATTTTTTTTAGAATACTAAAAATATCTTCCCATGGTTTATCAAAATCAATTTCTAACTCTCTTTTTAATAAACCATTACAATATGCCTTTTCTAAACAGTATTTTTTTTTATACTGTTTAAAAGTTATATTATCATAATAATTTTTAATATTTTCCCAATTATCTTCTATAAATCTTAAACTTCTTATACCATCATCTAACAACCATTTACATTTAGGATTAAATCCAAACCCGTAAGGAATAATATGAAATGCACCGATTTTATGTGAACTCTCAACATAATTGAGCACATCAATATTATTAAAAATTTTCTTATAATGTTCTTTGGTTGTTGATAAACAATACCACTTTTTTCTAAGAAACTGTGCTTTTAAATTTGATATAGTATAATAATTTTCTTTTTGTTCCTCTACATATCTTTTAAAATCTTTAATATAAAACAAATCTTCTTGTTTTTCTTCAAAGTCAAACTTTAGACACATTTTTTTTAAATAATAATAAGCAGAACTAAAAAAAGTGTCTGGCTCTAATCTTTTATTATCTAGATTAAACCAATCTAGTTTTCTATATACCATCTGCGATAGTTCACATTTATCTCTATCAATCATCTCTTTATTTGTTAAATTTCGATACATCATCAGCCTATCAATTGGGTGTAACTCTCGTAATGCTTTGTTTTCATTTATTAAGTTTTCTTTATAACACTCATATTGCATATTTATATTTCTACCTCTTTTACATATATAATTTATTTCTATTTTTATATCTTTTAAAACATTAACCAATATTATTGGTGTTTTTCATCTCCTTACTCTAAGCATTTAGATATTTAATTTTCCATAAGAAACTAGATTCAGTCAAAACGATCCCAAACTTCATCATTTTCAGGCATATCAAATACATATATATCTTCAACTCGATCTCGATGTTTCTCATAATATTCATAACTTAATTGTTCAACTATTCTAATTTCTTCTTTACCTGTATAATATTCTCTTTCATTTCCATAATCTCCTTTCTCCCAAAAACAATACTAATATCATTAGTATCTTATTTATATACTTATTATAACTTTTACAGATATATTAATCAACTTATTTCTAACTTGTTTACCTTCATTATCATTAGTGTAAATATCAAAATAAAACAAACTATATCAAATTGAAAGATATAGTTTGTTTTTTCTAAAATTTAATTTTAAAACACCTTATTCTTTTAAACTTATATATTTCTTTAAAATATTATTAATTTCATTTATTGTTTCTTTATTTAATTTTGCCATATATGGCGTTACTGCACCATTATTGAGATAAATATCTATTAATTGTTTTAAAGCCTCTTTACTCGATAAATCAAATTGTTTTTCCTCTGTTATATCTTTAATTTTAATCGCTTTAAGAAATCTTGAATCTAAACAATAATTTCGCAAATCTTCTTTTTCATCTAGTAAAAACTTAGATAAAAGCCATAATGATCTCAATGGTGTATTTAGTTCATTATATGAATCAATTTTAATTTCTAAAGTATCTTTATTTACATTATGCCAAAATATATTTTTTCGATTTTTTGATGTATTTGAAGTATAGTTAAACTTATCGATACAATCATTGATAAAATCTTCATATTTTCTAAAATCATTTATTTTTTTTGCAGTAGTCACACATATATAATATTTATACATTTTTACACCTCTATTCTCATATTGTATTATATCATACCAAATCATTCTCATCATTAATAAACCTTTTTAGATACCAACAAGATCATTACTTATTTTTATATATTGCTCTTAAAATTCGTTATTAGCCAAATATCAATAACTATTTGTAATAAAAAAATAATATACATTTCAACATACCATTTTACAAGTCAATTTTCTACCTTTTTTAATTTACGCATAAATATATTTTTACTTAACTTCTTTCTTTAACTCATTTCTATTAATACAATCATATTATTTTTCTTTATCCTTATTTAATATGTACTTACTAGATTTTAATTGAAGTAATGTACCTGAAAATTAATAAAAAGATCATTGCAAAACTTCTCTATATATTTTAATTGCAATGATCTCTTTTATATCTATTACTTCTTACAGCTCTAAGTAAATTAATAAAAATAATTTATTAAACTCTGTAAGAATTTTATTCTCAATTGTTCATTTTTAGTTTTTTATTGTGCACTAGCACTCTTACTGTATCTTTTTACAATGTTAACTATAACTCCTACAGCTTTTTCTAAAGATTCAACTGGTACATACTCATACTTACCATGGAAGTTTTCTCCACCTGCAAAAATATTAGGAGTTGGAAGTCCCATAAATGATAATCTAGCTCCATCAGTTCCTCCTCTTATTGGTCTAATATTAGGAATTACATTAGCTTCAATCATTGCTTCTTTTGCATTTTCAATTATATGCATTACAGGTTCTATTTTTTCCTTCATATTATTATATTGGTCTTTAATTTCAGCTACTACTGTACCTTCTCCATACTTTTTATTTAATTCTTTTTCAATTTCTCTTATCTTATTTTTTCTTGCTTCAAAAGTCTCTGTAAAGAAGTCTCTAATAATATAGCTTAAAGTAGTATTTTCAACAGTTGCTTCAATATCTGTTAAGTGATAAAATCCTTCATACTTTTCTGTCTTTTCAGGAACTTCATCTAATGGAAGACTATTTATGAATTCATTAGCCACCATTATAGAATTTAACATCTTATCTTTAGCATAGCCTGGATGAACATTAACTCCTTTGATTTTAACTTTTAATCCTGCTGCATTAAAGTTTTCAAATTCAAGTTCACCTATTCTTCCTCCATCCATAGTATAAGCAAAGTCTGCTCCGAAGCCTTCAACGTCGAAGTGATCAGCACCTTCACCAATTTCTTCATCAGGAGTAAACCCTATTTTTATATCTCCATGCTCTATTTCTGGATGATTAATTAAGTATTCAACTGCTGTCATTATTTCAGCAAGTCCTGCCTTATCGTCTGCACCTAAAAGTGTAGTTCCATCTGTAGTAATTAATCTTTGACCCATATATAGCTTTAATTCTGGTGAAAACTTTGGAGATAATACTTCTGAATCATTTAATTTAATATCTCCTCCATCATAATTTTCTACTATTTGAGGATTAACATTTTCTCCACTATAATCTGGTGCTGTATCCATATGAGCTATAAATCCAATTGTAGGTATATCTTTATTGCAATTTTTCTCTAATGTAGCATAAACATATCCAAACTCACTTATTCTTGCATCTTTTAATCCTAATTCCTTTAATTCACTACATAACTTCTCAGCTAATACTAATTGTCCCTTAGTACTTGGAGTTACTCTAGTTGTTTCATCTGATTTTGTATTTATTTTTACATATTCTAAAAATCTTTCTTCTACCTTTTTCATAATGTCACTCTCCATTCTTATATTGTTTTATTACTTTTATACAAATAATATACTTATACAGTAATAATACTTACATATCTTATACACTATATTTTACCACATTAATATGAAATAATTGTATAAATAATTATTAAAAACATAAAATATATATTAAGTTGATCCATTTAAGAAAAGCCTAGTTATGTAACACTAAGCTTTTCTTGTTTATTTTATTTAAAATTTTTATAAACAAATTATTTTTTATTATTTAATAATTTGTTTATCTTATCTATCAATTCATATTTCCTAAAAGAAAATTAAATATATAAATTATATGAACTTTTTATAGTAAATAACTACATAATCTCTAGATATCCTGAACTTAATCTACATTGCAGTTAATCCACCATCTACAATGAATTCAGCTCCTGTTGAATATCTTGATTCATCTGAAGCAAGATAAAGAACTAAATTTGAAACTTCTTCAGGTTTAGCTATTCTCCTCATTGGAATTTGATTAGAAAGCTGCTTAATTGCTTCATATGAGTCTCCTTCAATAACCATTGGTGTTTCTATTATTCCTGGATGCACTGAGTTAACCCTTATTCCAAATGGTGATAATTGAAGTGCTGCTGCCTTTGTCATTCCACGAACTGCAAACTTAGTATCTGTATAACCAATTGCTCCACCTACTATCCCATTTATAGATGAAATATTTATTATTGAAGCAGTTCCTGCTTTTTTCATCGAAGGAGCTACTGCTTTAATTCCAAGAAAAACAGATATCTGATTTATATCTACAATTTTTCTGTATTCTGCTTCAGTAATTTGTAAAATAGATTTATTCATAGATATACCAGCATTGTTCACTAAAATATTAACTGATCCAAATATTTCTTCAGTTTCTTCTATAACTTTATCCCATCCTTCAGCATTGGTAACATCATGTTTAATAAATCTTGCATTACCACCCATTTCTTTTTCTAATATTCTACCATCCTCTTCATTTAAGTCTGTGAAAACAACTTTTGCACCTTCACTTACAAATAATCTTACATGAGATGCCCCCATGCCTCGTGCTCCCCCTGTAATAATCGCTACTTTATTTTCTAAACGTTTCATTAATAAATCCTCCTTATTTAAATCTAAAATTGTAATTTAATAATTATTATACAATAACTATTATCCATTTATTTTTATAGAAAAAGTTGTCTCACTAAAATAGTAGTTCAACAACACTTTTTTATTTTATATACTTTGGGCTGTCGCATAAACATCCCAAATTAAGAAGTTAATTTTCCATTATGCATTCTTAATTTTTCATTGTGTGACAGCACCATAAGCACTTTATATTTATTTAAAATTATACTTAGTTACTATTGGTTCTCTTCCTGTTGATATATCATTATAATATTCATAGTAAGATAAACCTAAGAAACTTCCTGTTATATTATACACATTATTGTATCCAAGGTTTTGAAGTACTAATGTAGCATTATAACTTCTTTGTCCTGTTCTACAATGTAAGTAAACTGGAACATCCTTTGGTATTTCATTTACTCTATCTCTAAACTCACTTAATGGAATATTCTTAGCTCCTTTAATATGTCCATTTTCAAATTCCCTAACTTCTCTTACATCTACTATATAAGCATTATCTTCAGCTAATTCTCTTACCTTATCTACATTAACTTGTTTAAAGTCTCCTTCTAAAAGATTTGATGCTATATATCCAGCATAATTTACAACATCTTTTGCTGTACTAAATGGTGGAGCATAACTTAATTCTAAATCTTTTAAATCTTCTACTGTCCCACCTAATTTAATAACTGTAGCTATTATATCTACTCTCTTAGTTACATCACCCTTACCTATAGCTTGAGCCCCTAAAACTTTTCCTGTTGGAACTTCATATATTAATTTAAAATGAAGTGGATTTGCATCTGGCATAATACCTACTTTATCATTAGTAATTAATCTTACAATATCATAATTTATATTCATATTTAAAGCTTTAATTAATCCTTCATTTAAGCCAGTTGATGCTGCATTAAAATCGAATACCTTAATAGCTGAAGAACCAATATAACCTTTGTTAATACCTCTTTTTCCATTAATATGATCTGCAACTGACCTTGCTTGCTTAAGAGCTGGTCCAGCTAGTGATAGCTTTGTCATGGAATGAGTTAATGCATTATAAACTTCAATAACATCTCCAACTGCATAAATATCATTATCACTAGTTTTATAATTGCTATCTACTTTAATAGCACCTGTTTGTGCAATTTCAAGGCCTGCTTCCTTAGCTAAAGTTATTTCAGGCAAAACTCCAATAGCCATAACTACAGCCTTAGCTGTAATTTTCTTTCCTGAATTTAAAACTACTTTATTTTCTTCAAAGTTTTCTACCTTATCTCCTACTATTAAGTTAATTCCCTTATCGTACATTTCCTTATGTAGAATTTGAGCCATATCATAATCAAAAGGTTTTAATATTTGATCCATAGCTTCAATTAAGGAAACATTATATCCAGCTTCTCTTAAGTTTTCAGCAGCTTCAACTCCAATAAATCCACCACCAATTACAGCTATATCCTTTGCTTCAAGTTCTTTAACATATCTATTTAATTTATCTATATCTACAACATTTCTAATAGTGAATACATTAACCTTATCTATTCCTGGTATATTAGGTACTATTGGTTTTGCTCCTGGAGATAAAATTAACTTATCATAGCTTTCTCTATAGATATCCCCAGTTAAATAGTTCTTTACTTCTATTTCTTTATTTTTTCTATCTATAGAAAGAACTTCACTACTTACTCTAGCTTCAATATTATATTGTGCCTTAAACTTTTCAGGACTCATAAGTACAAGTTTATCAGCCTCTTCTATTACTCCACTTAAATGATATGGAAGAGCACAGTTTGAAAATGATACATGAGGCCCCTTTTCAAACATTATTATTTGATCTTCTTCACTAAGTCTTCTTAATCTAGCTGCTGCTGAAGCTCCACCAGCTACTCCACCTACTATTAATATTTTTTTCATTTAAACCATCCTTTTCAATTAATAATTAACAATTACAAATAATCTTAACTAAAAAAACTCTGTCAGGAGTTTTCTCCTACATTCTTCATTCTTAATTTTTCATTCTTCATTAAAAAGATAACTTTGGTTATCTTTTTCTGCTATTTTCTCTTACTTCCTGCATATGAACCAACTCCACCTGCAACATTTACTACATCAAATCCTAAGCCTGTTAATTTGCTACAAGCTCTTTGACTTCTACCTCCAGATTGACAAACAATATGGTATTCTTTATTTTTTTCTAAGTACTTATTTGGCTCTTCTAAAAGCTGTCCCATTGGAATGTTCTTAGCTGTTTTTATACTTCCTCCTCTATATTCAAATGGCTCTCTAATATCTATTAAATCAATTTTTCCTATTAAATTATCAATATCATTTACATTTATAACTTTTGCTGAGTTTTTATTAAATAAACCAAACATCTTATCATCTCCTAAATTAATTTTTAACTTATATTAATTGTACCCTATTTTCTTAAATAGTTATGTGACTTAATCACAAGAGATAACTTTTTGTAGTTTTTATAAATTATTTTTATAAAAAATCTACTATGCTATGTATTTCAACTAATAATTAAAGTTATTCTCAGCTTTTAAAAATTATAATTTCTTAAAGAATAAAAAAGAGATAGATATTCTCAAATTGGAATATCTACCCCTATATTTTTAATTCTTAATTAAATAAGAATTCATCTATTAATTTTTCAGTATCCTTAGGCTCCCATTTTCTATCTATTAAATTAAGCCCTGAGTTTAATACTGGATGAAGCTCATCATAGCTTTTCTTTGTTTTATCTTCATATATAATCCCTATAGGAATACCTTCATCACCGAATTCTTCTGCCTTTTCTAAAGCATTAAATTTACTACTAGAATCATAGTTATCATCTAATTTATATATTCTGTCCTTATACCATTTAAAAGTATTAATCTTATTAAAAACTACACAAGGTTGCATTACATCTAATAAAGCATATCCTTTATGATTTATTGCAGCTTTAATCATTTCTTTTAAATGTACTTTATCACCTGAAAAACTTCTAGCAACAAAGGTAGCACCAGCACTAATTGCAAGAGCTATAGGATTTAAAGGTTCTACATATACTCCCTCAAATTGCATTGATGTAACATGCCCCTTTCCTGTAGTTGGAGAACCTTGACCTTTTGTTAATCCATAAATTTGATTATTGTGAACCATATGAAGCATATCTACATTTCTTCTTATACAATGAATAAAATGATTTCCACCTTCCCCATAGGAATCTCCATCGCCACTAGTAACTATAACTTTTAAATTCTTATTTACCATCTTTATAGCTTGGGCTGGCGGCAATGCTCTTCCATGCAATCCATTAAATCCATTAGCCCTAATATAATGGGGGGTTTTAGCAGCTTGACCTATTCCTGAAACCATCACAATATCTTCTGGCTTTAATGAAAGCTCTGCTAACGCTTCTTTAAGAGCAATTAAAATCCCAAAGTTTCCACATCCAGGGCACCAAGCATTTTCATCATTACTTTTATATAAATTTAAGTCTAGCATTAAACCCCCTCCTTCTCTAAAGCATCTATGATATCTTCTCCATTTAATTGTCTTCCATCATATTTTAAAATACTACCATTCATTAATATTCCTGTTTCTTGGGTTATTAACTTTCCAAGCTGTCCTAGATAGTTTTGTTCTACATTTATTATCTTCTTTGTCTTTGAATAGTATTTTCTTAAACTCTTTTCAGGTAATGGATATAAATCTCCAAAACTTAAAGCTGATACTTTTTTAGATTTTTTATTTAACTCTTCAATAGCGTCTTTCAATGCCCCATAAGTGGAACCAAAACCTACTAATAAAACTTCAAAGTCTTCACTTCCAATAAGTTCAGGTTCTTCCATTTCTTCTTTAAGTAAATTTAATTTTTTCATTCTCTTTTCCATTTGGGCATTTCTCACTTCAGCTTCCTCAGTGATATGTGCTTCCTCTGTATGCTCGTCACTATCTACTAATACTGTTTGTCCTTTATTATTTCCTGGTATCATTCTTTTAGAAATTCCATTGCTAGTAATTTTATATCTCTTATACTCTTCTCCATCTAATAAATCATTACCATCATCTATATAACTTTCTATTTTAACCTTACTTAAATCATACTTAGGTATGATAACAGTAGAATCAGCTAAATATTGATCTGTTAATAATATTACTAATGTTTGATATTTATCTGCCAAATTCAAGGCCTTTACAGTTTTATAAAAAGCATCTTCTGCATTTCTAACACTAATTACTGCCCTTGGAAATTCACCTTGTGCAGCAGTTAAAAGAAAGCTTAAATCACTTTGTTCAGTTCTAGTTGGAAGACCTGTAGCAGGTCCTGGTCTTTGTGAATCAACTACTACAACTGGTGTTTCTGTTATTCCTGCTAGTCCAAAAGCTTCAACCATAAGTGATATTCCTCCACCAGAGCTACCTGTCATTGCTCTAGCCCCAGCATAGGATGCTCCAATTGCAAAGTTAATTGCAGCTATTTCATCTTCTGCTTGATCTACTACTATATTTGTATCAACTTGTCTTTTTGCTAAATAAGTCATTATACTAGTAGCAGGTGTCATAGGATAAGCAGAATAAAAGTTTAACCCACCAGCTAGTGCCCCTAATGCTATGGCATTATTACCATCTATTAATAAGTGATTAGATAAATCCTTCCCTTTTAAACTATATTTAGACCTAATTAAATGATATCCTAATTTAACTGCCTCTATATTTTTATTTTTTATATCCTCTGGAAGCTTATTACTAAAATAATTAAAGGTATCTTTTATATCTATTGAAAAGTATTTTAAAACTACTCCAGCTGCAACTGAAGTAAATGCCTTTGATAAGCCTAAAGATTTTGCAACATCTAAAAGTCCTAGCTTTAACACCTTATTTTCATCACTTTTTATACTTTTATCTGCTATTATTATCCCATCATCTTTTAACCTATCTTTATGATAAATTATTGTATTTTCATCTAAAGCTAATATTAAATCTAATTTATTTTTATGAGAATATACTAAACTTTCTCCAAATCTAATTTGAATAAAGTTATGACCTCCTCTAACCCTTGACATATAGTCTTTATTAGAGAAAGTATATAATCCTGCTTTTTTTATTGATTTTTCTATAAAGGTACTTACAGTATCAAGGCCTTGACCGGCACTTCCTCCAATAAGTATATTGAATTCCATTTATATTACCTCCCTGTCTAATAATTTTTTAAATATAATTTGTGGTAATATTAAAAAACCTTTCTTCAAATACCTCCTCAATAATTAATCTCAATTCTAAGGCATCTTCTAAAACATATGTCTCCATAGTCTTTTCCCCATTATATAAATATATCTTTTCTATATTTTTCCCCTTTATATTTTTATAGATTATCGGTCTTGAAAAACCTTTTTCTTCATCTATTAAAAAAGCACCGTATAAATTATTATCACAAATCCAAAATGCAAAAATTAATCCTCTTTCCTCAATTAAGATACAAGATTTTATATCTATCCCCTTAAATAATTCAAATTCATTACTATAATATTTTTTATCTTTATAGTAAAAAACCTTATAATTAATTGTCCTCAATTTATCATATTCCTTTAAGAATAAAAAATGACACTTTTGGTCTATAGGTAAAAAGCTCATATCTTTATATTCACAATTTTCCACCATAATTTCTTTTTTTAAATCTTTCATTTCATCTTCAATATCTAATTTTCTAAGAATTAAGTTCTCTCCTGAAAAATCCTTTGTAGAAATAAGTATAAAATTATTTTCACCATTTGAGAAAATCCTATAATCTAAAGAGTTTATATTCTTTTCCCTAAGTATGACATTAGTAAAATCATACTCTAAGTACTTATTAAAATTAACAGAAATTATTTCACACTTTCTATAATCTATATCACTATATAAGAACCTAAGCTCCTGATTATCTTCATAGCTATAAAAATTAATAGGAGATATCTTATTGTACTTCATATAAAGTAATGCCTTAAAGGACCACTTACCTTTTCTGAATTTATACAAAATTATATCTCCACATATATCTTGACATATTAAATTTATTGATGAATCTTTAGAATAAACTATATTAAAATGCCTAAATGCACTTTTGTGAATAATTTTTCCTTCTAACCTTTTACCATCTTTTATAAGCTCATAATAAATACCTATGCTTTCCTTATATGAAAATTTTAATAAAATATTAGGTTTATATCTAACTAAATAATAACTATTTTTTTTATTTTCCATTAGTATATTCTCCTTTATCTCTTACTACTTCTTCATACATAGGAAGATTGATAAGTTCCTCTATAGTTGCATATACTGATATTGAAGTGCTTATATCTAAATTAATATAGTTGTCCATTATATCTGGATTTTTTAATAAGCTGGTAGATGATTTAACTGTTATTTCTATATCTTCACTAGTAAACTTGTGAGAAATATATAAAACAGCTTTCATCCTTCCACTTAAATTTCCCTTAAAGACTAATCTCTCTCTATCTTCTGTAATTGCATTAATATAATAAGGAATATTAAAATCAAATTTAAATGTAGTATAATCTTCTTTTCCTTCTATTTTTTCATGTATTTTAGTATTATGATTTATCTTGCAACCTTCAAATGTTACTGATTCTATATTTACCCCCCTATACCTACTTAAATCTACTTCTACCTCAATCTTATTAAAAACTTTTTTTTCATTATACGTAGATAGAAGTTTCTTAGCTAATATGGTACATACCTCTTCCTTTTTCCATTTATCTTCTATACTAGCTGTTAAAATTTCTTCATTTACTATTTCCTCTATTATTATTCCTATATCATAAGGATTAAAATTATTTTCACTTATATTAAATGTATTAATTATTTCTTTTTTATTTAAATCAATTATATCTAGGGACCCTTGCCCATTACTTCCTTTACTAGTTACTAAAAGTAATTCCTTATCTTGAGACAATTTTATTCTGCGTAGAATTTCAGATGATGGTTCTATTGAATTTATTATTTTCTTATTAACTATATCAATAAATTCTATAGTATTTAGCCCACTATTTACTGCATACAGTATATTAGAATAGCCCTCTAAATAAGATATAACTGAGCCTTCTCTAAAATCTATATTTGATATGCTTTCCTCTTCAATATCCAAAATAGATATACTCCCACTATTCCCCTCTCTTTTTATCCCCTTGTTTGCAATATAAACATACTTACCTGAATCACTTAAAAGAATATAGTTAGGTGTATCTCCTATATCATTAAATACCTTTATAATACTAAGTGATTCTGTATCATATACACTTATTTTATTTTGAAAAACATCTAATGCATATAATCTCTTTTTTCTTTTATCTATATCTATACTATCTACAGCTATAAATCCTTTTATATTATCAATAATATCACCTGTTATTAAACTATAAATACCTATTGATTCTGTATTACATGCATAAATTTTCTTAGAGGAGAAATCCACCTTAATATTCCCATTATTAGGTATATAAAATTTTTTGCTTTGCTTAGATTTAAAATCTATAACAGTAACTGTACTATTTCTATCAGTTGCTATATAAACATTATTTTTTTCGTCTACCTCTATCTCATAGGGCCTTGATCCAACATTAATTTCATTTAAAATAGTCATACTATCTCCATCAATTACAAGGACTTTTTCTAACCCTATACTAGATACATAATATAATTTTTTACTTATTGAATTAATCATGGATTCTCCTCTCCCTTGTATTACTCCACTAACTCATAATCTTCACCTTTACTAGTCTTAATAATCTTAAATACTGCTGTTGGATAAATATTATTTCTGTCTAACTCTAATTTAACCTCATTCTTATCTTCTTCTTTAATTTTTAATGCTTGAGTACAGCTTATATTAACCTTATTTGGAGCTGTTACTAGTTTGCTCTTTATACTTTTTAACCTTAATCTATCATAAATATATAAAGCTCTATGATGAGAAGTAAAAACTATAATATAGCTAAAATCATCTTTTATCATAATTAATCTCCAATCAATCTTTAGATTTTACTATTATTTTATGTTTATCTTTATAAAGGTTTCTACTATACTCTGTTTCAATTAATAATTTAAATCTTTATAGTATTATTAAACTAAAAATAAAAGCTATAATTCTAAATAAAATCTCATAATTGAAATCCTAAGTTCTATGGTCTTCTTTTTAAAATTCTATCTATTACTGACTGATTTTTCTCTATCTCAAGCTCAGTATTTAATCTTCTATTATCTTCTAATAACAATGATATTTCCTTTTTTATAACTAGAATTTCTTCCTTTAAGTCGCTTATTACTTTCTTCAAATTAGAAATATACTCCTTATTTTCTTCCTCTAACCTTTTATGTGCTATTATCTCCCTTGTTAAGTCCTCATTTTCTTCCTTAAAAATATTAACTTCATCTTTTAAGTCATTTATTACTTTATTTAAATTAAAAATATACTTTTTATTCTCTTCCTCTAACTTCTTATACCCTACTATCTCCCTTGTTAAGCCGTCATTTTCTTTTTTTAAAATATTAACTTCATCTTTTAAAGAATTATTGATTTTATTAAGGGATATTACATCTTCCCTTAAAGTTGTTTCTTGAAGTTCATACTTCTTTAGCCTTCCTTTTAATAAGCTTATTTCATTATTATATTTATCTAAAGAACCTTTAACCTTGTTATTTTCTTCATCCTTTGTTTTTAAAACTTCATTTATCTTTTCATAATCACCTTGTAATTTTTTTTGTAGCTCAATAAAAATATTAGAATTTTCCTCTGCTTTTTTTTTCTGATCTAATGCTCTTGAAAGCTGGATTTGATAATTTTCAATATTTTCTTGATTTTTTCTATCTATTGAAGTTAAATAATTAACCTTTTCTGATAAAACTCTATTTTCTTCCTTTAATCTTCCTAACTCCTCTTTAAAAACCTTATTTTCTTTATTATTTAAAATGACTTCCGTCTTTTCTTTATTAGATCCACTTTTAACTGTATATAAAAAGTCTACTGGATCGTATATAAATAAATCTAGTCCCTTAGTTCCATAAACACTTCTTGAATCAATATAATTTGTACTTCTGTCATCGAAAAATATGTTATACCTACTTATCTCTTCTTCACTATTTTTTATTGCAGCTATAGGCTCCTCCCAACCATCTTCTCGAAATAATGAATAATATATACTATCCTTTTGCAACCATGTAGCAAAAATCTTATCATCTTTTTTAAATATTATTGAATCTCTTATATCTTCTTTTCCTGAAGAAATATTAATATAATTTAGGTTTTGATGAGAATCTACAATAACATGATCTAAGTGATAAATAGAATTTTCTTTAGATTTATTTAATATATGAATTCCTGTATTTTCTATCTTAACATCAAAGTATATTTCCTCTCCTTGAATCCCATATAGCCTTTTTGACTCTCTCCATCTATTATTTTGAAAAATTGAATAATTAAATGAAACCTCGTCACCATCATCTGATAAATAAAATAAGCATATATCATTTCTATATGTTGTTTTTATAGAATAATAATCATAAATATCCTCTTTTAAAATTATATCCTCTACTTTAGTTACATTAGTTTTAGAACCATTCCATAAACAATGAAGAATTAAACCGTGATCACTACCATCCTTACTTATAACAGCATAAAAAATATGCATCTTAGATCCAATAATAACTATTTTTATATTTTCTATTTCATAGCTTTTATCATCTAAATTATATATAGTTTTTCCAAGCCACTTATTATCCTTCATTGTGCAATATCTAAGTTCTCCCTTAGTATTTCCATACACTAAATGAATACCTCCACCATCATCTATGAATATACTATAGGATGTAGCTTTAGAATCTATAATACTGCTTTTAGTCCATTTTCCTTCACTATACATAACAGCATAACTTAACTCGCCATTATCTTTTATTGAAAATTTCCATAAGTTATTCTTATAATCAACATAAACCCATGAATATACTCCTTTCATGGTATCCTCTCCTTTAAAAGTACTATTACATAAATAAAATGCATAATTTCCTTATAAAATTATATTAATTCCAGCTCGTTATTATGCAGATAATAGATGATAAAAAATTCCAAATTATTCTATCTTTCATATCACCACTTTTTCATTATTTCATATCATATATTGTAAGCTATAGAATGCTTATTCTATTATTTTATAAAGGAGGATATCTATGTCCATTAACTTTAAGAAATTCGTTCCACGACCTGGACTAGTAAATAAGCAAGGCCGATTGCCTGATCCTGCAGAGCTCGTATGTATTGAAGTTCCAAAGGTATTCGATCAATGTTTAATTAAAAGATGTTTAGTTTATGATGAAGGACCTGATACTGAAACAACTGATTGTGAATTAAGAAGTGATCCACTTGAAAATCCAAAGAGGTATATTTCAAGTAAAGATTTTAAAATAAAATTAGTTTGTTTAGAAGAAATTCCTTTAAAGAAACATCCAGGTTATAAGAAAATTATAATTACCTATACAATATCTTTCTATTCTGACTATATTGACTGTGATGGAAAAACTAAAACTGAATTCTTTGAAATAAACAGAACTGATGTTATAGGTAAATTCTATTGCCCTGACCCAATAATTGAAACTACTAATACATCTGATGAGTATCCAAAGGATACTAATATTATTAAACTTGAAATGGTTGCGGAAGCATTGAATGGTGAAATAGTACAAGATGAGCATTGCAATGAAGTTCTAGATATCACATTAGGATATTATATAGTAGTAAAATGTGAGCTTATAGTTCAACTTCTAATTCCAGCTTATGATTATTGCCCAGTACCAAAATCACCTTGTGAAGATATTCCTGAAGAAGATCCTTGTGAAATCTTTGAAAGATCACCTATTCCTAAGTTCTATCCTGATCAACATCTAGAACCATTGTTTCATGATGAACAACAATCTGATGCTGAGGATGAGTTAGATTAATCCTATTTTTTTCTACTTATAAAGTAGTATCGACATTATAATCTTTAAATAATAATAAAGTACTTAACTAAGAAGAACAGGAACTATTATAAATCTAAAATTTTAGTTTTATAATAGCTCCTTTAATTTTTAAAGTTTATATATTTTTCTATAAGCATATTCATTTAATTACTATTCTTCTCCATAACTTTGCATACTAATATTTTTTTACATATATTATTTATATGTACATATATTACTTCATCTTAATTTATATATCTTAATTATATTCTTAATTAATTCTTCAATATCTTTTGATGTATTAAAGCATCCTGGACTTATTCTAACTGTACCCATATACTCTGTCCCAATAGATTTATGAATTAATGCTGCACAATGATAACCAGTTCTAACAGCAATTTCAGTCTCATTTAGCTTTTCTCCTACAATTGATGAATCTACTCCTTCAATATTAAATGAAACTACCGCTACTCTATTATCTATAGACTTACCCCCATATAATTTTATGAAAGGTAGCTTTCTTAATTCCTCCAATAATTGTTTAGTTAATTTAATTTCTTCATTATAAATATTTTTAACTCCAATCTTCTTTATAAAACTAACTCCTGCACAAAGACCAGCTATTCCTGGTGTATTGCTAGTACCACTTTCAATTAAATCTGGCATCTCCTTTGGTTGAACCATGAGATTAGAACTACTACCTGTTCCCCCTTCTTTAAGAGGTTTAATATCTATTCCTTCTTTTATATATAAACCTCCTGTACCTTGTGGTCCAAGTAATCCCTTATGCCCTGGAAATGCAAGAATATCTATATTATCTTTTTCAACATC
>JAHAIU010000048.1 GCA_018372555.1 Clostridium sp. | reverse complement strand
ATCACAAAATTATAAAGAGATAGAAAGAAAAATTATATATTCTATTTTCAATAAAAAACCTAAAAGAGAAAAGTTCTATTGGTTTATTAATTTTAAAGTAACAGATGAGCCATATACAACTTCATATAGTGTACAAACTATTGTGCCTAATGAGGCTTTTAGTATACAGTTTATTCTTGGATTTAGGGTAGATCAAAAAATAAATCTATTCTTACATCAAATAATACAAGATTTAGTTAAATCTGGAGAAGTAAAATATACTCCTAAAGACTATATGGTAGGATATAATGGGAAATGTGTAGTTGGAGATTTTAAATTTGTATTGTTAGAAGAAACTCTTTCTAATGAGAGTGAACTATCAAGGTGGGATAATTTTATAACTAGTAGCAAATTACTAATTAAGAAAATTACTGTTTCACCAGCTAAATGGTTTGGAATAGATACTAGTGTTGTTAAAATAGAAAAAGTTCCAATAATAATAGGAAATAAAGAGACAATAACTTTAAGAAGGATAGATTAGTTTTAATGGGTCTTCACATTAAAAAATTTAAGTAGGATATATAGTACAAGCTATGTAGGTTAAATTGCTGTATATCGTGTTTAAATCTTTAAATGTGATAGACCCATTTCAATTATACGAAAAATAGTATATTATAGACATAAGATATTTAATAATAACTTTTATTATATAAAATCTAATATCTGCTGAAGTCTTAATTATATAGAGCTTGGTATAATAAAAGATTCTAAGTTAAAAATAACTATATGTTTAGATAAATAATTTACGCCTTGTAGTCTTATAGAATTTTAAGTGAAAAATAATTTAAAAGTAAATTACATCAATTGAAAGCATCGTTTTTAATTTCTATATAAGCTGACTATATGCTTAATTAACTAAAGCATTTTACTTATTAAATACAATTTAATATGATGTGAGAAATTTTTATAACTTATATAGAATATACTTCAATAAAGAAAGGAAGAGAAAATGGAAGAGAAAATGGAAGAGAAAAATATAAATTTTAATTTTGATAATAGCTACGTAAAACTTTCAGATATTTTTTATAGTATTCAAAATCCTAATAAAGTGCCAGATCCTAAATTAGCTGTATTAAATAATGATTTAGCAGAGAATTTAGGCCTGAATGCAAAAGCATTAGAATCTGATATTGGTATAGATATACTATCAGGTAATAAAATTTACGAAGGTTCTAACCCAATTGCTCAGGCTTATGCAGGACATCAATTTGGATATTTTACAATGCTTGGAGATGGAAGAGCAATTTTACTAGGAGAGCATATAACTCCTAAAGGAGAAAGGGTAGATATTCAACTGAAGGGTTCAGGATTAACACCCTATTCAAGAGGTGGGGATGGAAAGGCAGCTCTTGGACCAATGATAAGAGAGTATATAATAAGTGAAGCAATGTTTGGATTAGGAATCCCGACTACAAGAGGCTTAGCTGTTGTAACAACTGGAGATTCAATAGTTAGAGAGAAAATAGAACCAGGTGCAATACTTACAAGAATAGCTTCAAGTCATATAAGAGTTGGAACATTTCAATATGCAGCTCAATACACAAGTTTAAATAATTTAAAAGAGCTTGCAGATTACACTATAAATAGGCATTATAAAGAAGCTCTTGATACAGAAAATAAATATCTCTACTTACTTGAAGAAGTAATAAGGAAGCAAAGTGATTTAATAGCTAAATGGCTACATGTTGGATTTATTCATGGAGTGATGAATACAGATAATATGAGTATAAGTGGAGAAACCATTGATTATGGTCCATGCGCATTTATAGATAAATATGATCCAAATACGGTCTTTAGTTCTATAGATAGTCAAGGAAGATATGCATATGGAAATCAGCCTTATATTGCTGCATGGAATCTTGCTAGATTTGCAGAAACTCTTATACCTTTATTAGATGATGATAAGGAAAAGGCTGTAAAGTTAGCTCAAGATGCTATTTTGAAATTTAATGATATTTATAAAGAAAAGTATATTTCCGGAATGAGATTAAAACTTGGTTTATTTACTGAAGAAAAAGAAGATGAAAATTTAATATACGAATTATTAGGATTGATGCAAAAATATAAATTAGATTATACTAATACCTTTAGAAGTTTAACTTTAAATAAACTTTCAGAAGAAGAAATATTTGAAAAAGATGATTTTAAAGTTTGGAATAAAAAATGGAGTGAAAGATTAGATAAAGAAGGAAAATCACAAGAAGAAGTTACTAATCTTATGAAAAGTGTAAATCCTTCAGTGATACCAAGAAATCATAGGGTGGAAGAAGCGATAGAAGCAGCTGTAAAGAAAGATGATTATAGCATTATGAAAAAGCTCTTAGAAGTTTTAGAAAATCCTTATGATTATAGCGATAAGCAAGAAGAATATACTAAATTACCTAAAGAAACTAAAATTCCTTATAGAACTTTTTGTGGTACTTAAAATATTAAACTGAATAATAAAGCTATATAAAAATCACAGTAATTTTAATTTACTGTGATTTTTAATTTTTAGAATTTGAGTAATTTAAAAGAGGCTTTATTAAAAGTAAATCAATAAAATACGAATATTTTGTATAATTAACTTGAAAATATTCGATTGTAGTGCTATGATGTTATTGGAAGAAAATACTGTTACAGTATATTTCATGTAATGAGAAATGGAAAATATGATTAAAAATATTTTCAATTTATTTACACTTATTTTCTTAGCATGAAGTGAATGGGCAGAATAAAAGGGGGAAAACAACTATGTCAGACTTTATTACTGACTTTCTAGCAATCATAGGAGTTGTTCTAAATGGACTACCACAGGGATTATTAGCGTTAACATTTGGATTTGCATCAATACCAACAGCATTCGCTTTTTTAGTAGGTGCTATAGGTAATCTGGTAACAGGTTCTGTTGCACCAATATCTTTCCAAGCTGAGACTATAACATATGCAGGTACAGCTGGTAAGGATATGAAAGAAAGGCTGTCAATGATATTTATTGGGGCAGTTATAATGACTTTAATAGGAATGTTCGGATTTTTAGGTAAAATTGTAGATTTTATAGGTCCAACAATAACTTCAGGTATGATGGCTGGAGTAGGAATTATGCTTGCTAAAGTATCTATGGACATGCTTAGAGATGATAAAAAAGTAGGAGCTGCTTCATTAATAAGTGCAGTAGTTATGTACTTTGCTACAAATGACTTAGTATTAACTATTACTGTTTCAGTTGTTATTTCAAGTATTGTTGGAAATATTTTAAATAAGGAAATGAGAAATGTAGAAATTCCAAAAGAAAAAGTAGAGAAGAAAAAGCTTACTTTTAATGCCAGAATTTTAAGAGGAGCACTAGGAATGGTGTGTTTAAATATTGGATCCAATATAGCTTTTGGACAAATTACAGGAGATATGGCTAAAACTAATGTAAATATAGATCACCTTTCAGTAATAAGTAGTGTAGCTGATATGGGTTCAGCACTATTTGGTGGTGCGCCAGTTGAATCAATAATATCTGCAACAGGTAGTGCTCCACATCCATTAGCATCTGGAGTAATAATGATGTTAATTATGGCAGCAATCTTATTCTTTGGATTATTGCCTAAGATAGGTAAATATGTGCCAGCACAATCAATTAGCGGTTTCTTATTTGTATTAGGAATATTAGTAACTGTACCAGGGAATGCAGCAAGTGCTTTAGCTGGAGCTGATAGTCTAGTTGGAGGAGTTACTATGGGCGTAACTGCGATTTCAGATCCATTTTTCGGAATGCTAGCAGGTGTTATAACTAGATTTGCACAAGGATTATTTTAGGGGGTAAATAATAATGAGTACATATAATTTGGAATTACTTTCATTAAAAAGAGAATTACCTTTAATGAAAATTAAAGAAGATTTAGCTATAGCAAGTTTTGTAATATTAGGTGATACAGAATTAGTAGAAGTAGTTTCACCTACAATAGCAGAAAGGTTAAAAGATATAGATGTAATAGTTACAGCAGAAGCAAAAGGAATTCCTTTAGCATATGAGATTTCTAAACTTTTAGGAATGAAAGAATTTATAGTTGCTAGAAAGAGTATAAAATCTTATATGGATTCACCAATAACTGAAGAAGTTAATTCAATAACTACACAAAACAAACAATTTTTATGCTTAGATAAAATTGATGCAGAAAAAATTAAGGGAAAGAAAGTTGCAATAATAGATGATGTTATTTCAACAGGAGAATCATTAAGAAGTGTAGAAAGCTTAGTTGAAAAAGTAGGTGGAATAGTAAAGGCAAAGGCAGCAATATTAGCTGAAGGAGATGCAGCTAATAGAGATGATATTATATTTATTAAGAGACTTCCATTGTTTAGTGTAAGCAAGGAAGGTAAATTTACAGAGATTTAGGTGAAAAAGGGATGTTTATACATCCCTTTTTAATTTATAAATGGAATATAAATTAGTTTCTATTCAATTTAATATAGATACACTATTTTATAAGTATAATCTTAGTATTGTAAATCCTGATTGAATTTGAAATGTATTGGTATTTTATGAAGATATTTATTGTGATATAATTTATTAATAAAAAAACACATTAAATACATAAATATAAACATAATAGGAGTGATAAAAATGACATACTACTGTCCAGAGTGTGGAAATGAAGTTGAATGTATTCAAGGTTGTGGATCTACAGGCTATTTTTGCAATAAGTGCAACAAACTAATATCAAGCAAGGCTATATTAACGGAAGCTCCAACTAAAAAAGATAAAGAATAGAAAGTTTAGATTGCATAGGAGTCTTTAAATTTAGAATTACTGGCAAAGATAAATAGACGATGAAATAAACATAGTCTATTTATTTTTGCTTTTTATTCGTATTTTAAATGGAAAATATAGTATAATTAACATATTAGATATTATTTCATTAAAGGGGTGAGTAATATGACTAAAGTTTCTTTGTTTTTTGGTGCAGGGGCTGAGGCCTCATATGGATTACCTTCAGGTGGAAAGTTTGCACTTGATATTTTTAGGATGAATACTAGTGATGATAAATCAATATTAAAGGAACAATTAAATAATATTGATAAACAATCGACTTATTCAAGGTGGCTACCAGAAGGATTTGATAATAGAAATAGTACCCTTTTTATTTACTCAAAGTGGCATAAAACCTCTAACCTCAGTTAAGATGTCTAAAAGGTATGTAGATATGTTTAATAAGTTTAAAGAGTCAGATATTATTTGTGTATGTGGCTTTGGATTTAATAGTGATGATGGACATATTAATGGTTTATTTAGGGAATTAATTGAAGCTTATAATAAGATTATATGCATATTGTATTATGTTGATGGAAGCCATTTTAATTTAAAAAGAGTACTGAATGAATATAAAGAAAAGTTAAGATTAGATAATATATCGAACTTAAGAATAATAGAAGTAGATAGGAATAGAAATCAAACGGGAAGTCAGGATAAATGGTTCGAAGTAATAATAAATGAATATAAAGCATTACAGAAATAACTAAACTTAATTTTTAAAGAAAGAACAGTTGAAATTATAGCTACTGTTCTTTTTTTTAGGAAGATTATAAGTTGGAAGTGTATATCTAGTGTAAAATGTGTAAAATACTTGATAATTACAGTAAAAACATGTAAAGTGATATTATAAAATTAAATTTTAAATAATTAATATACCAATTTAGCATTTCTATATATAATAAATAGAAATGTATTAGATAGAAAAGGGGGAATGGTAATGAATATTTTAATAGGAATTCTAATACCATTTATAGGTACATCATTAGGAGCGGCATGTGTTTACTTAATGAAAAAAGAAATGAATAAAAAGTTAAATAAAATCCTTCTTGGATTTGCTTCTGGAGTTATGATTGCAGCATCAGTATGGTCTTTAATAATTCCATCAATAGATATGTCTCATCATATGGGTAAATTATCTTTTATTCCATCAGCAGTTGGAGTATTATTAGGAATGATGTTTTTATTTTCTTTGGACAAGGTAATTCCGCATATACATGTTAATAGCCCTACAGAAGAGGGGCCAAAGAAATACAATTTAAAAAAGAGTACAAAGCTAGTATTTTCAGTAGTTTTACATAATATTCCTGAGGGAATGGCTGTAGGGATAGCATATGCAGCAGTTATGAATGAGGGAAATGCAATAACTTTTGCAGCAGCATTAGCTCTTTCAATAGGTATAGCTATTCAAAACTTCCCAGAGGGTGCAATAATATCAATGCCACTTAAAAGTGAAGGGTTAAGTAAAAATAAGGCATTTATTTATGGAGCATTATCTGGAATAGTAGAGCCAATAGGGGCAGCACTAACTATAATGTTTTCTAGCTTTTTCACACCAATAATGCCATATTTACTTTCTTTTGCAGCTGGTGCAATGATTTTCGTTGTTGTTGAGGAATTAATCCCAGAGGCAGCAGGAGATAACAGTTCAGATATTAGTGCTATAGCATTTGGTATAGGTTTTATAATAATGATGATTTTAGATGTAGCATTATCATAAAATCAAAGATAATTATTAATGAACTATAATTAATAAAAAGGGTATTTTCATTTTTGAAAATATCCTTTTTCTTTATAATATTACTTCTACAATGATGTAGGAGTTTTTTATTTATACAAAGTACATTATTTACCATATAAATGTTAAAATATTTAATTTTAGAATTAACCTAATTTTAAATAGCTCTTAATTATAAGTTAACATAGTAAATTTACAATTAAATCATAACATTAAAGCAAAAGGTGGAGTGAATTTGAACATTGCAGAAATATTGACGCAAAATCCTTTAATTGCAGCAGCGAAACATGAAACACTACAAAATGCTATTGATTCGAAAGCTTCTGTCATAATATTAATGAATGGAAAAATAAATGAATTAATGAAAGAAGAATTTCAAATATGCAATAAAAAAAAGCCTATATTATTACATACTGATTTAATAAAGGGGCTATCTAATGACAAGGAATCTATAAACTTCATTAAAGAATTTATTAATCCATTAGGAATTGTGTCAACCAAAAGTAATATGATAAGAGCTGCTAAGAAAAAAGGATTAGTCACAATACAGAGAATATTTTGTATTGACTCTGGCTCTTTAAGAACATCAATAGAAAGTGTAAGAGAAAATAATCCAGATTTAGTTGAAATAATGCCAGCTTTTGTATATCCAATGGTTAAAACTATTAAAAATGAAATAGATAAACCTATAATACTAGGTGGATTAATAAGTACAAAAGAGCAGATAGTTGATATGTTAAACTCAGGATCTGATGCTATATCATGTGGTAATAGTAAGTTATGGAATATAGAAATAAAAAGAGATTATAAGAAAAAATAGAATTTAATATTTAAGTGATTAGTGGTGGAGGTTTGAGAAAACCATTAATTATCTTCTAAGGGAAAGATGGCTTGTATAGTTTTTTTGTTATGAACATACTTAAGGAAGATGATTATAGTTTTTTTAGTCTCCATTTTTGTTTTAACTACTTCAATATATAATTTTTTTCTATATTAATCTTGCCTACTACATTTTAAATATCAAAATTTAAGGATTATATTACAAAATAAAAATAAAAAGGAGATTAGTTATGAGATTAGTTTTATTAGGAGACTTTCATTATTCAGCTTTAGAGGAAAAGGATAAGAGCAAGGATATAGAGATATTTAATACTCGAGATAACTACTATGAAAAAGTAATTTCAGAATTTTTAAATACTGAAGGGGACTATCATATATCTTTAGGTGATATTACAAACTTTGGTGATAAAGAAGAACTTAAATATGTATTTAATTCTATGAAAAAAGATAATGTTAATTTTATTTATGTAATAGGAAATCACGATAGTTATAATTCATCAAAAAAAGAAATTTTAAGAGAAGTTAATCAAAAAAGGTACTTTTCAATTTTAGAAGAGGGAATAAAATTGATTTTTATAGATTCTACATTAGAAAGTAATCGTGAGTGTTGGGCTGGATCAATAGATGAAGATCAACTTAAATGGTTGGAAAATGAAATTATATCTTCAAAGGAAGAAACAATTTTAATTTTCTCACATCATCCAGCTTACAATACTACAGCTTTATCAACTAAGGAAAATTTATATATTAAGGAAATAGATGAACTAAATAGAATTTTAGAATTGCATAAAGGCAGGGGAGTTTTTTTCTGTGGGCATAATCATCTTAACTCAATAAGTAAGAGAGAAAATTGGCTTTTTGTTCAAACAGGAGCCATATTAGATATCAATGCTTTTAGAGTTGTTGATATTAATGAAGATAATATAGATATTCATTATAAAGAAATTGAAGATGTAAATAATATTTTAAAGTTTATTGGTGAAAATATGAATTATTTTATGATTAAAGAAGATGCAAGAGGAAGAGAAGAAGATAGAGTTTTATTAGTTTCTAATTTATAGTTGGAGGTAAAATAGCATGGGAAAAATTGTTCTGAAAAATATTAGTAAAAGTTATGACAAAGGGAATAATGTAATAGAAAATTTGAATTTAGAAATAGAAGATGGAAGTTTTACAGTGCTAGTAGGGGCTTCAGGTTGTGGTAAGTCCACAACACTAAGAATGATTGCTGGAATCGAAAAAGAAACTTCTGGAGAAATTTACATTGATGATAAGATGATAAATGGTGTAGAACCTGGAAAAAGAAATATTGCTATGGTTTTTCAAAACTATGCTCTTTATCCAACAATGACTGTAAGAGGGAATATAGAATTTGGGCTTAAAAATAAAAAAGTTCCCAAAGATGAAATTAAGAAAATTGTTGAAGAAATAGCTGATACAGTAGGACTTACACCTTATTTAGATAAGAAACCACATCAATTGTCAGGTGGACAAAGGCAAAGAGTAGCACTAGCTAGAGCAATGGTTAAGAAGCCAGCAGTATTTTTAATGGATGAACCATTATCCAACTTAGATGCTAAACTAAGGAATCAAATGAGGGCAGAATTAATAGAGTTGCATAAAAAACTGAAGACAACCTTTGTATATGTTACTCATGATCAAGTAGAAGCAATGTCTATGGCAGATAAAATAGTTTTACTAGATAAAGGTGAAATAATGCAAGTTGCATCGCCTAAAGAAATTTATAATAACCCTAGAAATAAGTTCACAGCACAGTTTATAGGGACACCACCTATGAATGTTATAGAGTGTGAAAAAATAGATGGATTCAATTTTAATAGCAATGCTAAATTCTTTGGGTTTAGACCTGAAAAAGCAAAGATATACAAAGATATGCCTAAATTTTCTGAAAATATTTTGGAGCTATCAGGTGAAATAAAAACTAAAGAAATGTTAGGTGCAGAGACTTTATATAAGATAAAAACTAATGCAGGAGATATAGTAATTAAAACTTATGAAAATAATGATATAGAATCTGATGAAGTTAATATTTGTGTAGGATGTAATGATATAGTTTATTTCGATAAGGATGAAAATAGAATTGAAGATAAAGTAGATGTATTACGAGAAGATATTGAAGTATATGAGGAAGTAATATGATGGAAATAAAAAAGATAAGACCTTATGGGATGGTTGCTCCTGCCTTAATTATATTTTTAGTATTTTCAATTTATCCAATAGGATACATGATATATTTAAGCTTTCATAATTGGGATTTAATTAATCCTGTAAAGCAGTTTGTTGGAATGAATAATTTTAAAGATTTAATTAATGATGCATTGTTTTTGCAAGTAATAAGAAATTCAATAGTTTATATGATTGTAACAGTATTAGGTTCAATTATACTAGGTACATTACTTGCAGTTTTCTTAAATAAAGATACAAGGATTAGCAGAATACTTCAAAGTGTGACATTTGCTCCGTATGTAATTTCAATGGTATCTGTAGCTTTTATATGGCAATGGATAATGGATGCAGATTATGGATTACTAAATTACTTTTTAAACTTTTTTGGAATTAGTAATATTGATTGGCTTAATAATACAAGTATAGCTATATTTTCTTTAGCAGTAATATCAATATGGAAGAGTCTCGGATATAACGCATTAATTATTTTAGCTGCTTTAAAAAGCGTACCTAAATATATCTATGAGGCAGCGCAAATAGATGATACTAAACCTATGGAAGTGTTTTTTAAGATTACACTTCCTATGATATCTCCGTCTTTATTCTTTCTTACAATTATGAATATAATATCATCCTTTAAGGTGTTTGAAACAATTAGTCTTATTACTGTAGGGGGGCCTATGAACTCCACTAATACCTTGGTTTATTATATTTACGAATATGGTTTTAAATACAATAAGATAGGATATGCATCAGCAGCAGGAGTTATTCTATTTTTAATATTAGGTGTAATGACAATTTTTTACTTTAAAGTATTAAGTAGAAAAGTTCATTATAGGTAGAGTAGGAGGATATATGGATATAAAAAAGATTATATCAAAAATAGGCAGAACAATTATAAGCTTAATCGTATTTCTAGTGTTCTTTATTCCTTTTTATTGGATGGTAATAACCTCTATAAAAAGTTTATCTGAAACACTAACATTTCCTCCAAGTTTTTGGGCAGAGAAGATACAGTTTGAAAATTTCACTAAAGCATTGAGTACTGGACCATTTTTACAATATGCAAAAAATAGCTTTATAGTTACCTTTGCTACTTTAATTCTTCAATTTATTACTGTAATCCCAGCAGCTTATGCCTTTGCAAGATATAAGTTTAAGGGAAGTAAATTAATGTTTGGATTAATAATGGCTACTATGATGATTCCTGCACAGCTAATTTTCTTACCAGTATTTATTATGTTTAGTAAATGGAAGATGGTAAATAGTTATTTTTCATTAGTTATACCTTTTGCATCTAGTGCCTTTGGAATTTTTATGCTTAGGCAATCCTTTATGCAAGTTCCACAAGAACTACTAGAAGCTGCAAGGTTAGATAATTCAGGTGAGTTTAAGATAATGTATAAAATAATGTTACCGATGGCAAGACCTACGTTAATCACATTATGGCTATTAACTTTTATTAGTACCTGGAATGACTATTTTTGGCCTCTTGTATTAACAACAAAGGGTGTTATGAGAACTTTGCCAGTAGGAGTTGCAGGGATTGCTCAGGTAGATGGGGGAATATCTTATAATATTTTAATGGCAGGAAGCATGATACTAATAATACCAGTATTAATTATTTATTTCTTTGCTCAAAAGCATATTATAAAAGCTTTTACTTATATAGGAGATAAATAAATATATTTATAAATTAAAGAAATTATGGAGGGGAAATTTATGAGAAAGAGAATATTATCTATTTTATCAGCAGTTGTATTATCCACATCACTTGTTTTAGGAGGGTGTAGTGCCAATGATGAGGCTCAAACTGAAGCCGGAGGAAAGGTTGAATTGAATTTCTGGTATGCATTTAAAGATAAAATTGAAGCTAATAACCAAGAGTTAGTTAAAGAATTTAATGAATCTCAAGATAAAATACATGTAACAGCAGAATACCAAGGAAATTATGCTGATTTGCACGCGAAAACTAAAACTGCATATACTGCAGGAGGAGCACCAGAAATTACTATAGTAGAAATAGCTTCTATTCAAGAATTTGGTGAATCAGGATTGCTTGAAGATTTAACACCATTTGTAGAAAAAGATAAGGTAGATATTGAAGATTATCAGCCAGGATTAATGGAAAACTCATATGTTAATGATAAACTTGTAGCTATTCCTTATTTAAGAAGTACACCAATTTTATATATGAATGCAACCTTACTTAAAGAAGCTGGATTAGACCCTTCAGGTCCAAAGAATTGGGAAGAGTTTGAAGAATATTGCAGAAAGCTAAGTAAGGATGGAGTAGTAGGTTTAACATATCCAGTATATATATGGGTAGCAGAAGGTTTCTTAGCTCAAGCTGGTGGAGGATCAATGATAAGTGATGATAAAACTAAGTCTAACGTAAATACTCCTGAAATGGTTAAGAGTTTAGAATTTGTTAAGAAGATGAGTGATGAAGGAATAATAAAAATATTACCAGCTGGTACTGAAGGAAATGATAAATTAAAGATAGATTTTAAAAACCAAAAGACAGCAATGTTCTTCTCATCAACAGCTGATTTAACATATAACTTACAAGTAGCCAGTGAAAGTGGCTTTGAATTAAATACCGCATTTATGCCATCAGATGTAAAAGCAGCCGTTCCTACAGGTGGATCTAATATAGTAATGACTAGTGGATTATCTAAGGAAAAACAAGAAGCGGCTTGGGAATTTATAAAGTTCATGACAGATAAAGAAAGAACTGAACAGGCATCAAAGAATACTGGATATTTACCAACAAGAATTTCAGCAGTTAATTCAGATGCAATGCAAGCATTATATCAAGAAAAACCTCAATTTAAGGTAGCTGTTGACCAATTACAAAATGCTAAGGGGCGTCCTATGGTTAAAAGTTATTCAGAAATAGAAAAACTTATTAAGGAATCACATGAAAGAATACTATTACAAGGTGCAGATATAAATACTGAACTTACTAAATTAGATTCAGATATAAATAAATTATTAAGTGAAAAATAAAAATAATACAAATAGATTTTAATTAAAATATACCACTTCATATTTTAGTATATTTCAAATGATTAAAGTATTTAAAAGCATATAAATGTATGTGAAAATATTTAAAACTATTAAGAAATATTAATTTGAGGTGGTATATCTAATAAGACAAATAAAAGAGAGGACATATACATGAATATAAAGATGATTGTATCTGATTTAGATGGGACACTATTTAATAGTGATGAAGAAGGATATGATATTTCTACAGAACTTATAGAAAGAATAGATGATTTTAAGAAAAGCGGTAAAATATTTACAATAGCAACAGGAAGACCAGAAGAATCGAGCTTAGAAGTTATAAAAAAATTAAATGTTGATGTACCTTACATAGCATGTAATGGAGCAAAAATACTTGATAGATATGGGAAAACTCTTTATTCTAATATTTTTCCGTTAAAGCTTTGGGTAGATTTTTTAGAAA
The DNA here is from genome assembly GCA_018372555.1 of Clostridium sp. Lineage (GTDB taxonomy): Bacteria > Bacillota > Clostridia > Clostridiales > Clostridiaceae > Clostridium. The sequence goes on along the minus strand of JAHAIU010000048.1, from coordinate 3,375 downwards.
TAATTCAGGAAGTTGATCCAACTACTATCTTTTATAATGATGGACAAGTCTTCTGTATGAAATATACAGATAGAATGGCTATATTTGAGAAAAAGGAACTTGTAAAAAGCAGAGTTGTAGATAAAGAGTTTCTTAAATCAGATTTAAATGTAAATAAATTACTGATAATTGGGAATGTAGAAAAAATAAAAGGATACTGGAACAAGTTGGATGAGTCTTTTAAGAGCCAGTATAGATATATAATATCAGAAGATGATTATTTTGAGATAGTTAAAAAAGATATTTCGAAAGGAAATGCTTTAAAAAAGTTAAAGAAATATTTAGGACTTAGAGATGATGAAGTAGTATCAATTGGTAATCATATGAATGATAAAGAATTAATAGAAGAATCATTTGTTGGTGTAGCTGTTGCAAATGCTGTTGAAGGATTAAAAGAAGTAGCTGACTTTGTAACAGAAGGTGAGTATGAAAAAGGTGTTATTGAGGTAATTAATAAATTTTTCTAGAGGGAGTATAGTAATGAAGAAAAGTTTAAATATAGCTCATAGGGGATTTTCAGGAGAATATCCGGAAAATACTATGAGGGCTTTTATTGAAGGAGTTAAAGCAGGCTGTGATGGGATTGAAACAGATGTGCATTTGACAAAAGACGGGATATTAGTAATTTGTCATGATGAGACTATAGATAGAACTACAAATGGAAATGGATATATTAATAATTATACTTATGATGAGTTAAGTAATTTTGATGCAGGAATAAGGTATGGTGAAGATTTTATTGGAGAAAAGATTCCAACTTTAGATAATTTATTTGAATTTGTTAAAGATAAAGGTTTACTTATAAATATAGAACTTAAGAATAATATAATTAACTATAAGGGAATGGAAGAGAAAGTAATTGAAAAGATTTATGAATATGATTTAAGAAATAATGTCATATTATCTTCATTTAATCATCAGTCAATGGTTAGAGTTAAGGAAATTGATAGTAATATAAAGACAGGACTACTTTATATGTCTGGAATTTACAAAGTTCATGAGTATGCTAAAAAGTGTAAGGCAGATGCAATACATCCAATTTATTTATCTGTGCTTGATGAAAAAGTTGTTAATGAGATCCATAATGAGGGTATTTCTATAAATGCTTGGACAGTAGATAATGATACTGATATGAAGAAATTAATAAACTTAGGTATAGACGGAATAATTACAAATTACCCTAATATAATGAACAACATGTTATAAAATACGAGGCATTTTAAAATGAAAAAACTAAGGTAATGAAAGAATGAAGGAATGTAGGAAGAGGTTTTGCTATGCAAAGCCTCTTTTGTTTTAAAGATGTCCTTATAAAATTAGTAAGGGGTTTTTATAAGTATTCTTTCACTTTTTAATTTTTTCATTCTTTAATTAATAAAATGATTCGCATTTTAAAACTATAATGAATTAAATTATAGATACACATAGATAGTAATTTTTTGACTTATCCATAATATAAAAGTTATTAAGGATATGTAAGATTTAAAATGATACTTGTTTCTGAATATAATAACATTTTTTCTAAGATTTTATTGAATTTTATATTGTTAATTAATGAATTAGAAAAATGAATTTTATTAGCAATAAAGTATAATAAAATGCAATAAAGTATAACAAAGTTTATTAAAATTATTGACAAGTTAAATTGCTTCATATAGTATTAATGTGTAAATAGAAAAGAGGTTCGATAAATGGAAGATAAATTTTATAACATAGAACAAGTTGCAGAAATTTTAGATGTACATCATAAAACTGTTAGAAAGTTTATAAAAGATGGAAAGCTTAGAGCTAATAAGCTTGGAAAGCAATGGAGAATATCTAAAAATGATTTAGATTTATTTACCAATAATAAAGATTCAGCTGTAGATATAGGAAGTTCTAAGAATGATGAAGAGATAGAATTTGAAAATAACTATTACAAAAGTGAAGAAGATAATGTAATAAAAGTATCAAGTGTTGTTAATATAGAGTATATTAATGAAGAAGAGTATATACGAACTTCAAATATGCTGTTATCAGTAATGAATTGTAATGATGAAAAGTTAATAGGTAATAGAATTAATATGAAATATAGCAAAAATGAAAAAAGGCTAAGAATTATGCTATGGGGAAGTATTGATGTAGTAAAAGATTTATTAGATGTAATATCAGTATTTAGTAAAGTAAAATAAATGGAGATGATAGTAATGAAATATAATGTTGTTAATAAAAATAATGAAAGCTATATAATTTTAAATAATAATGGAACAAAAATATCCTCAGAACAGGATATGCTAGATATAATAGGGTTTTGCTTTGAAAGTGGAGTAAATTCAGTAGCTATTGATGGAAATATTCTTTCAGATGAATTTTATGATTTAAAAACAAAGATACTTGGAATGTCCTTGCAAAAGTTTATAAATTATAATATAAGATTAGCTATAATTATTAATGAAGAAAAATTACTTAGTGATAGATTTAAAGAACTAAAATTAGAACTTAATAAGGGTGGAAATATTAGAGTTTGCCATAGCATTGAAGAAGCAGAAATATGGTTAGTTAAGTAATAAACTTTTGTAAAAGGAGAAGAAATTGTAATATGCAGTTTCTTTTCCTTTATTTTTTCTTATATATAGGCGTATTTCATATAGTGATATTTTAATGGTCTTGATTTTCTTTACCAATGAAATTTTATAAAAATCATATGATATAATGGTTTAGTATTTTAAACCATTACTTGAAAGAAGGTGTAGATTTATATGAAATATTGCAATGTAGATATGCTTAAGTTAACAAAAGAGTTTAAGGAGTGTCAAAAGATATTTACATCTATTGGAGATGAAACTAGACAACTTATTATTATAGCCTTACTTGAAAGTGATTGTAATGGCATTCGTGTAGGTGAGATAACTAAAAAGACGCATCTTTCAAGACCGGCAGTATCTCATCATTTGCAGATTTTAAAAGAAAATAAGATTATTAGTATGAGAAGAGAAGGAACGAAGAATTATTATTTTATTAATCCAAAAGGAGTAGAATTCAAAAAGCTATTTAATCTTTTGAATCATATTACAAATATAATTGATGATATTTCAGATTTTGAATATGATGAGTTTAATTAAGAATATTATTTTAAATACATACTATTAAATATAGGAGGAGATTGTATGATCTTATATTTTAGTGGAACAGGAAATAGCAGTTATACAGCAAAGACAATTCAATCAGTTATTGGAGATGAGATTGTATCTATAAATGAACTTATGAAAAAAGAAAGCAAGGAAACTCTCAAATCAAACAAACCATTTGTTTTTGTTTGCCCAACTTATGCATGGAGAATACCAAGAGTAGTAGAGG
>JAHAIU010000047.1 GCA_018372555.1 Clostridium sp. | reverse complement strand
AATTGAGGAAAAAACTCCTATGGGAGTTTAGAAATGATTTTTAGCAATTCTAGAGAATTACATCAATATGTTTTTGAATATTAAAATGGGGCATCCATAAGGATAGCCCCATTTTAATTTGATTTATAATCTATAGTACTACTGAAAAATAGCTGTTATCCATTCATTGCTTTGATGTTTTTCTAATAAAGTAAAACCATTGTCATTAAGCTTATCTTTTACTTTATTAAAGCTCCATTCAACAAGACCAGATACTAGTAAATTTCCGCCTTCTTCTAAATGTTCCTTTATAAAATCCATAAATAATTCAGTTTCTTCTCCACCAATATTAATAAATATCCAATTGAATTTATCATTAATGTTAACTTCACCATTTAGGGCATTTCCTATTAAAACTTCTATATTATAAAGTCCATTTAATTTTGCATTTAAGATAACTTCATCTCTAACATCTCTTATATCAATGGCGGTTACTTTTGAAGCACCTACAATAGATGATGCAATAGATAGTATCCCAGAACCAGTACCAATATCCATAACTGTTTTGTTATGCAGGTCTATTTTAGATAAAATAACGTTTAATAAATCTTGAGTAGTTTCATGAAGCCCTGTACCAAAAGCTCCCTGAGGACAGAATGTGATCACATTTTTACCTTTTCCTTTATCATCATCTGTAGATGATGATAACATCCATTCCTCATTAATATGAACATCAGGAAAATCAAAATCCTCATAATCATAATTTATTTCCTCAATAGAAACACAATTACAATTTATAATAGAGTTGATTTTATCTATAAAATTATTAAGCAATGATTTATCTTCATCATAGGCAACTTTTATATCTATATCACTCACTTCTTTTTCTAAATAGCCATAGCCATATTCATCAGTAGTGATTTCTAAAGGACTATCATAAAAGACATTATAAATATCATTGATATTTAATAATTCAATTTTTGAATCTAGTTCTTTAAATTTAATATTATAAGTTAATATAAACATAGAATAATCCCCCGAATTAATTTACTTTAACATTATTGAGTATAGTAACATTTCATTCTTATGTCAAGGAAAGGGATGGAAGAATAAATATTACTGAATTTATTTACTACTTTTTATTAAATGATTTTTTCTTCTTTCTAATTGAATATCCAAAGGACCCTAGAGGTTTAGCATTTAAACCAAAGTATTCTCCATGATTATAGCAAATTAAGTTTGCTTTATTGAAACAAATCTTTCCCTTATCATCAATTAGATCTTCAGATACTTTTACATTTAAAACATCTAATAAAAATAAATCATGAGTTCCAAGTGGAGTTATACTTTTTACTTTACATTCAAGGGCTACTGGTGCTAAATCTATAGAAGGAGTAGAAATAGATACACCTTCATTTAACTTGTAGCCAAAATGCTTAATTTTATCTATTTTTCTACCGGATACTACACCACAGTAATCTACAAACTTAACCATATCCCTAGATGGTAGGTTTATTACGCATTCCTGACTTTCTTTTATATAAGCATAAGATAGCCTTTCAGGCCTAACCCCCATAGCTATTATTGGTTCTTTAGTACATACAGTACTTATCCATCCAACAGTAAATGCATTAACTTTATCTTCAGAATTTTTACATGTTACTACTACTACAGGAGTTGGGTTAAGCATTACGCTTCCCTTAAAATTTTGTTTTTTCATATTATTACCTCTGTTCCTATTAATATAAAAGAGGTGGAGTCATAAGTTGCTGTGATAATACAGAACTTTTGATATTCCACCTAAGTATTAAACTATATTACTGTTTAATAATATCTTCTTCTTCTTCTTCTCTTATTAGTATTAATAAGTCTAATAATTAATACTAAAAGAACTACTATGATAACTATAATTACTATTGATAATATATATAATGAAAGGTTAGCTTTAATTAAATCCATTTTAGAAAGATTAATTGTACCTTTAACATCCATTGAATATCCAGGAGTACTGTAAGTTAACATTACTTCTTTATTACCACTTAAACTCCAAGCATCTTTATTATCATTAGCATATGTAATACTTGCTTTTGCATCATTAAAATCATTTTTATAATATTGAACATCTTCATTTAATGTAATTGGAGCAGTAATTTCTTTTTCGGTTCCAAAGAATTTAAAAGCTTTATAAGTTAAATTCACTGAACCTACTTCATCACCAGCTTTTTTAAAAGTTTCTTTTTCAGCTGAATAACTATAATCAGCTATTTTTTCTGTATCTTCAAATACATTAAGACCAGTTGCACCATATTCAGATTTTAATACTACAGTTACAACATCTCTTCCATCTCTTTCATAAAATCCTACAAAACAGTGACCAGCTAATTCTTCAGTACCTGTTTTTCCACCTATGTTCCCATTTTTACCTAGAATTTTATTTCTAGATTCTATAATAATAGGTGCACCATTTATAGTAACAGAAGTGTTAGCATTACTTGGAGAAATAATTTCTCTTACCCATTCATTTTGAAAGGCAGCAACAGCTATTTTAGCTAAATCATAAGCAGTAGTCTTATTAACCTCTGTATTGCTAGGATTTAATGGGTCTACTTCTAGTCCAGATGGGTTTTGGAAAACAGTATCTGTAAGCCCAAGCTCCTTAGCTCTGTTATTCATCATTTCAACGAAATTATCTACAGTTCCACCAACAGATTCAGCCATTAAATAAGCTGTGTCATTAGCAGAAAAGATTAATACAGCCTTCATAGTATCTTCTGCAGAAATCTTATCACCAGGCTTAATATTAGTATAGTTATTTAATGATGTTTCTGTAACCTTTAGAACATTTTCAGAAAATGTTAGTGTATCTGCTTTTGATTTATTTTCTGCAAATAATAGTGCAGTCATTAGTTTAGTTGTACTTGCAGGAGAAAGCTTAACATCTGCATTTTTGGAATAAATAATTTCTCCAGTTTCTACATCCATAGTAATAGCAGATTCGCCAATTATTTCTGGTGCGCTAGAATTAGTCTCTATTGCACTAACGTTATTAGCTAAAGGAGCTAATAATGAAACAGAAAGAGCAAGTGCTAGTGTTTTTAATAGTTTTTTTACTTTCAAGTTCATCTCCCCATTTCTTAAGGTTTATTTTGTCACATATCTTAAAGTATAACATCTACATCTAATAATAACAATAAATAGAGGAGTTGTTAAGTGGTTTAAATTACATATAATATATTTTTAATATTTGTACAAAATAAAGTATTATAGGAGGTGGTTACTATGAGAAAAATATATATTTTTATATTGTCTTTTTTTATTTTTATTAGTTATAATTCTATCCATGTATCAGCACTATATACAACAACTCCTAAAAAAACAGTTTACTTAACTTTTGATGATGGACCATCAGTAAAAGTAACTAAGGAAATTATTGGAATTCTAAAGACTAATGATATTAAAGGAACATTTTTTGTAGTTGGAGATTATGTAAGTATTTATCCTTATTTATTAGAAGAATTAGAGAATAGTAATATGTGTATAATGCCTCATTGCAATTTTCACAATTATAATACTTTGTATAAAAATGAAGAAGAATATTTTAAAGATTTAGATAAGTGCGTAAGTAATATTCAAAAAGTAATAGGGAATAAGAAGATGAATTTTGTAAGATTACCTGGGGGAGCAGATAATACTTATTGTGAAGATGAAACTTTAAAGAAAATTAAATCTAATCTTTTAAATAAGGGGATAAATTATATAGATTGGACAATAGATACGGGAGACTCTGAAAGCTATGATATATCTAAAGATTATCTAATATCTAGAATAATGGATGAGGGATGCTTATACGATGTTGAAGTTGTATTAATGCATGATCTTGGTGGTAAGAATACTACAGTTGAAGCACTTCAAGAAATAATAGATATATATATAGCAAAGGGGTATGAATTTAAAACTCTTAATGAAATTGAAGATCAGGAAATAGAATATTTAAAGAAGATAAATGTTCTTAACAAATAGGGCATGCTGTGGCGCAATGAAAAAATTAATTAAAAAAACTCCCGAAGGAGTTTTAAAAAGAATTCAATTTTAGTAATTCTGTAAGAATTACATCAATAATTCTTCATTTTTAATTTTTAACTTTAGATATTTGTGCTACAGCCCTAGTTTTATTTACTTTCTAGTCTTTTTATCATGTAATTTTTAGCTTTTAGCTCTAATGTATCATCTAATGGTTCTAAAGTTATATTTTCATATTTATTATTTAAAGCTATAGATAGAAATCTATCAGCAAGCTCTGGATTTTTTGATAAAAGGGATCCGTGGAAGTAGCTACAATAAGTATTTTTATAAATACATCCTTCATAGCCATCTTCGCCATTATTACCAAATCCAGTTATACATTTACCAAGTGGTTTTAAGCCGTTTATATAAGTTCTTCCAGAATGATTTTCAAAACCTACATAAGTTTCATTAAATTCTTCATTATGAATTACTGTATTTCCAATGAATCTAGTTTCACCACCATCAGTATATATATCTAAAATTCCAAGGCCTTCGATTCTTTCGCCGTTTGGAGCCATATAGTAATTACCTAAAAGCTGATATCCACCGCAAATTGCAATAACAACTTTATTAGATTCTACATATTCTTTTAACTTATCTTTTTTATTAGTTTTTAAGTCATCAGATACTATTGATTGCTCATAGTCCTGACCACCACCAAAGAAAAGAATATCTGTGTTTTCTACATCAAATTCATCATTTAACGAAGTATTAATTACATTTACCTTTATACCTCTTGCTTCAGCTCTATGTTTTAATATTAATATATTACCAACATCACCATATACATTAAGTAAGTCAGGATAAAGGTGACAAATATTTAGTTCCATAATAGTTTCTCCTTTCTTACCATAATTTCTTTATATATCCCTTAGAATAAAGGTGTTTTCTATAATTTATCATCGCAGTATAAGTAGCTAAAATATAAATTTTATTATTATTACTTTCTTTTATTTTAGAAGTTAGATTTTCAAATTCAGTTTCAATAATAAACTTATCTTCGTTTAATCCTGCAATTTTAAGTCTAACAGCCATATCATAACATCTAAGTCCAGATATAAAGACTTCATCTATATTTAAGTTTTGTAATTTTTCAAAATCTACATCCCAGATCCAAGACACATCAGTACCGTCTGCATAATTATCATTTAATAAAAATGCACAAGAAAAGCTTTCTTTATTTAAGCATAATGTATCTAGTGCTTGATTATATCCAGCAGGGTTTTTAACAAGAATTATTTTAACTTCTTTTCCATCTATATTTAAGGATTCCTGTCTACCGAAACTAGAATCTTGGTTTTCTAATGATTTAATAATTGACTCATCTTTAACTCCAAGCTCTTTAGTTATAGCAAAAGCACAAAGAGCGTTATAGATATTATAAACTCCAGATTGGCTAACCTCTATATCTAAGTTATTAATTCTAACAGTAGAGCTATCAGGTGATAGGTCTAAAATTTCATTAACAGCATACTTTAACTCAGCTCTTTTAAAACCACAGCCTGTACAGTAAAAATCTCCAAGATGGTTATATGTAATATGATTATATTCATAAGGAGCCTTACAGAATTTACAGAACTTAGCATCTGCATTAACATCTATCTTAGTATCTTCATTTATTTTTGCATTAAAACCATAAAATACAGTTTTATTTGGCAGTTCTAAATTACCTAATAAAGATTCATCACCATTTAGGACTAAGGTTGTATCTTTAGTTAAAGTAATTCCTTCTAATATCTTATTTAAGGTAGTATATACTTCTCCATATCTATCTAACTGATCTCTAAAAAGATTAGTTACAGTTATTATTTCTGGAGTTATATATTTTGTTATATATTTTAAGTTTGCTTCATCTACCTCTATGATGGCATAGGCATCTTCAGTTTTACTAAAGAATTTGTAATTATCTATAAAAGTTGTAACTATACCAGGGAATAAGTTTGCTCCTGTATTATTTGTAATTACCTTTTTACCATCCTCCTTTACTATGTTATAAATCATACTTGTTGTTGTTGTTTTTCCATTAGTACCAGTAATTAAAACAACTTTATAGCCTTGAGATACTTTCTTTAAAATATTTCTATCTATTTTTAAGGCTACTTTACCAGGGAAGGTAGTTCCCCCTTTTAGTATTGTTTTTGTAAGAAAAATTGTTATTTTTGAAGCTAATATGCTTACTATAGATTTAATACTAATATTATTCACCACCTTAATATACTTATCAAATATTATTTACAATTATTTGATTATATAAACAAGTATTGTAATAATTTTTGATTTTAACTATGAATAGTATATCATAACTTTTTATCTGAAAGAATAATGATATTATAAGAATTTATTAAATATAGAAAATTGATAAGGTTACTTATATAAGGGGTATTACATATATAGAATAGATATTAAAGTAAATGAAAATTGACAAGATTAATTAGAGAAGTAATAATTATAATAAAAATAATTATACATAAGATATTTATAGGAGATGAGTGATATGGAAAGATATAGCTTTAAAAATAGTATTGGTTCTAATATTTCATATTATAAATGGGGCACGGATATAAAAAATCCAAAAGGTGTTGTACAAATAGTTCATGGAATGTCTGAGTGGGTAGGTAGATATGATTATTTTGCAGAAAAGTTAGTGGATGAGGGATATATAGTATATGGTCATGATCATTGTGGACATGGTAATAGTTCCTTAGATAAATCTAGTTTAGGTTTTTTTAAAGAAGGTGATAGTTTTTATATAATGTTAGATGATATAAGAAAAGTTAACGAAATAATAAAAGCTGAAAATGAAGGTTTATCAATAGTTCTTTTTGGACATAGTATGGGATCATTCTTAAGTCAAAGATACTTACAAGAATATGGTGATACAATAGATGCTTTAATTTTATCTGGTACTAATGGTAAGCAGAAATCATATACTAAAGCTGGGATTTTAGTCTCTAGATTAGAAAATGTCTTAAGAGGAAGAGAAAATAGAAGCAACATAATGGACAAGCTTTCTTTTGGAGGATTTAATAGTAGTGTTAAAAATTCTAATACTGACTTTGATTGGCTTTGTAGCGATGAAAAGGAAGTTATGAAGTATATTGAAGATGATTTTTGTGGTTTTGTATATCCTTCAGAGTTTTATTATTACTTAATTAAAGGAATTCATGATATTCATAAATACGAAAATCTAGAGAAGGTAAGGAAAGTTAATATTCCAATATATATTTTTGCTGGTGATAGAGACCCAGTAGGATATTTTGGAGAAGGAATTAAAAATTTATATAACACGTATAAAAAGCTAGGAGTTAAGGATTTAGACTATAAGTTATATAAAGATGGCAGACATGAAATGTTAAATGAAGTGAATAAGGATGAAGTAATAGAGGATATATTAAACTGGATAAATAGATAAAATATTATGGGTGCTGTGCATGATGAAAAATTAATGAAAAAACTCCTGAGGGAGTTTTGAAAAAAGGTTAATTTTCAATTCTTAATTTGGGCTGTTTGTGCGACAGCCCTTTTTTATATGGATATAAATTTTTTTTGCATATTCACATATAATAGGAAATGATGTAAAATTATGTAGTAACTATAGAGAGTGAGGAGAATTAGGTTGGACTATAATGCTTTTAGAGAAAAAATATATTATATGACTCCAAAAGATTTATTAACTTATGTTTTTTATAGCTTAATAGCTTATTGCATATTTGAAATTATGTCCTTTAGATACACAGAAATAGCTTATGATATTGTTGGACTTTTAAGTTTAATAATTTGTATGATATTAATTATGTTTTCAATGTATTTAAAAAATCTTACTAAGAAAGAGATATATGGATTAGTACAACTAGTTCTATTTATTACAATGATTGTAATAATTATTTCTATTACTCCAGAGTATTACTTTATAGATTTTAAGAATTTCTTAAGTAAGATTGGTTTCTTAAGTTCTAATACTTTAAAATACAATAACTTAATTATTATGTACTTTATAATAGCAAAATATAGACTAAGTGAAGTTAACAGTAAAATTATTTATTTTGAATATATAATATTATTAGTTATACTTAGTTTTTTAGGCTGTATTAATAATAAGTATGAATATATGTTTTTAGAATTAATATATATATTATCCTCATTAGTTCTTATTTTTAAAGCATACAAATACATATATAAATCTGGAGCTAAATTTTATGGAAAGGTAGATTTATTAAAACTTAATTTAAATTTTGCTTCATTGAACTTATTTGTTAGGCTGTTTTCAAATATTTTTAATATATATATGTTTATAGATTTAATTGATATTTTAATGGGAATAATTCTTATAGCTATTTTAGTTTCTATAATTTTTAATATTACAAAAGAAAATTATAATTTTATATTTAAGGAAACTGTAAATACAAGTAAGTATTTAGAGGAAATAAATAATAAAATAATAAATAATAATTACAAATTGGAAGTAGCTTATAAAAAATTAAAGGATAAGCAACAATTATATAAAAGCTTTCTTAGCAGTCTCCCTCATCCAATTGTAATAGTTAATCGAAATCTTAGAATTTCATATTGTAATTTAAATTTCTTAAATTCTATTGAAGAAAAGAATTTAAGAAGGGTAGTTAATAGACGAATCGATAGTTATATTGATATTAGTTCAAGTACAAAGGAAATATTATCAGAATTTAATAAAAATAAAAAAGTTTCATACTCAACCTCTATCACAATAAATGGTAAACAATTTGAAGGCAGATTTTTAGGTCTAAATACTGAAGAAAATGAATTTATATTATTTCTAAAGGACCTAACCGAGGAATTAAAGTTAAGGGATATGAAAGAAGAGTTAGAGAGTATAAAGATGAAAGAAGAAATAAAGAAGAACTTTCTATCAAACATATCACATGATTTGAAAATTCCAGTTAATATAATTTATTCAGCAATTCAATTAGAAAAGATATTAATAGATAATAATGATATAGATAAACTAGGTTTTTATAATGAAATAAGTAAGGAGAATTGTTTTATCTTAACAAAGTTTACTAATAACTTAATAGATATTAGTAAGATAGATTCTTCAAATTTAGAAGCTAACTTAATATATGATAATATTGTTGTATTTATAGAAGATTATTTAATTTCTTTAAATACATATATCAAAAATAGTGGTATAAATCTTTTATTTGATACAGAGGAAGAGGAGATTTACACTTATTTTGATACAGAAATGATGCAAAGAGTTATTCTAAATTTAGTTTCAAATTCTATAAAATTTACTAAAAAAGGTGGAACTATATTTACAAGAATTAAGGTTGAATTAGACTTAGTAATAATTGAGATAGGGGATAATGGAGAAGGAATGAGTGAAGAGTTTGTAAAGAAGGCATTTAATAAATATGAAATGGAAGAAAGAGCAAAAACTTATAATCCTAATGGCTCTGGTGTTGGATTATTTGTAGTATATAATTTAATAAAAGCGCAAAATGGTAATGTTGAAATTAAGAGTGAAGAAGGTAATGGAACTACCTTTAGAATTAGTTTTAATAAGGGGAAGGGTGCTTAATTGAAGATGACTAGTGAGAAGGTTAGTTATAGATATAAGGGTTCTGTTTCTAATATTTTTATTCCTATGATTATTATATTAACAATACTAAGTATGGTATTTAAACTGAAAAGTGAGTATATGTTTATAGTGAAAATTATATGTTTTGCCATAGCAGTGATGATATTTATTATTAGTATTATAAAGGTTGGGAATAAAGACTTAGGAATATTAAAGCATATTGGAATTGGAAGTATTTTCATAGCTTTAGTTAGGTTTATAGATATAGAATTCAATACTGGCATTAATGATATTTTAATAATATTATTTTATACACAGCTTATAAACTTAAGAGAACTTATGAATATAATGCTTAGTATGTTTTTTTTTGAGAAAGGAAAATCACCTTTATGGCAATCTATATTCTTTATATCCACTACACCTTTTATTTATTTTGGGATAAAAGGTGGCAATAAAGGATTAGTACTTATTTCTAATAAATATAGTGATTATTTTATATTATTCATTAGTGAAGTTATAATAATATTATTATATCTTATAATTATAGCTTTATATAATAAGTATAATTATAAGAGAGATAAAATTTGGATATTGATAAATGGACTATTAATAGTACTTAGTAGCATATTTGTTTATTTATCTAGAGTTTTAAATATAGATTTAACATATTTAATAGGATTATCAAAGATTATAATGTACTTCTTAATATATGATAAATTTGAAAAAATATTGTTGTATAATGCATTTTCAAATGCTTATGAAAGCTTAAATAAGGCTAAAGAGACTAAAAGAAATTTGAATAAATCTTTAAAAAGAAGGGAAAAGGAACTATTAGAGTTAAACCTTCTTATAGAGAAAAGTGAAAAACGATATTATGATGTAGTGCAGGCTTTTTCTAAAGGACTTTTACTATTTGAAAATAATTTTTTAATTTATTCTAATTATGATGATGAGTGCTATTATGAACGAGATCCATCTAGGGATCCAAGAAATGAGTTAATGGAATTAAGTACAATAATTAGTAGAATAACAGGGGAATATCATTCTAATGATGAAGAAATAGAAGACTTTACAACAGAAATTGATATTACTAATGAAAATGGTGAAAAAAGAAACTTAGAAATATATTTAGTAAAGATTTATGGTAATAAAAAGCTATTAGTATTTAATGATATTACAGATATTATTAAGAAGAGAAAAGAGATAGTTAATATTGAAAAGAAAATTAAAGATGAAAATATAAAAGAAGAATTTTATTCAAATATTTCTCATGAACTTAGAACACCTATAAATGTAATTTATTCAGCACTTCAACTAAATGATATATATTTAAAAAACAATCAGATTACTAAAATAAATAAGAACAATGAGATTATAAAACAAAATTGTCTAAGGCTTATAAGAACTATAAGTAATTTTATAGATAGCAATAAGCTAAACGAAGGGTTCTTAGAGGTAGATAAGAAGATTTATAATGTTGTAGAAATAATTGAAAATATAGTTTCAGCATGTGATTATTATATGAAACTTAGGAATATAAATTTGATTTTTGATCCTGAGAGAGAAGAAATAAAATTCTTATGTGATAAGGGTCAAATTGAAAGAATAATGTTAAATATATTATCTAATTCATTAAAATATGGTAAAGATAATGGACATATTTATGTAACTGTAAATATTAAAGATTCTAGTAGTATTGTTATAAAGGTAGTTAATGATGCAGAAGCTATTCCTGAAGATAAGAGAAAAGATATATTTGAGAAATTTACTAAGGTTAACTCTTCATTAAGTAGAACTTCAGAAGGTAGTGGACTTGGCTTGTTTTTAACAAAAGGATTAGTTGAAAACCACAATGGAGAAATAAGTATTAGCACAGGAGTAAAATTTGGAAACACCTTTAAAATAGTATTTCCTTATGATAAAAGCATAGAAGGCGAAGATACTATATCAACAGTAGGTTTGAAAATAAATCCTCTTGAAGAAAAGGTAGATATAGAATTTTCAGATATCTATTTTTAACATAACCCCATATTAATAAGCATATATATATTGCGAAGCAAAATAATTAAGAATAAAGAATTAAGGAAAAAACTCTTATAGAGTTTTGAAAACAAGATGTTTTTGAAATAATTAAAGAATGAAAAAATTAAAAATGTTGGATAAAATCCTTGCAGATTTTTATAAAGAGATTTAATGAATAGATAAAGTTTTACTTTGAAAAACTAGCTAAATTCTTTCATTCCTTATTTTTTCATTTTTCATTTCGAAACTTAAGTGTTGTCTTGCAAAATATCCTTAATTATCAATTATGCATTAACAATTATTAATTATATAAGGGGAAATGTTATGAAATCAGTGCTGAAAAAAGAAAAAAAACAAGCTGTTAAGAAGAAAAGCAAAGTAACTAATAAGATAATTCCTTTATTAATAAATATAATTATTCCTATATTGGCAATAATATTAATAGGATATATAAATAGGAATACATTGGATACATATAGATCTCTTAAGGGAATGTTAGTAAATGAAATGGTAATAATTTTTCCAATAGGATATGGAATTATATATATTTTAATGGGAGTTTCAGCTTATAGAATATATATGAGGAATAAAAGGGGTGTAGATGATAAAGGAGCGTACTTTACTTATTTTATACAACTATGTATTAATTTTATTTGGCCATTTCTTTTTTTCACTTTTAGGTTATATGGGTTATCATTTATTTGGCTAATAATATTATTAGTAGCAGTTTTAATAACTTTTTATAAGTTTTTTAGAGTGGATAAACTTTCTTCGGCATTATTAATTCCTTATATAGCATGGATTGTGTTTATAAGCTTTTTAAACTATTTTATATGGTTTTATAATGAAATGTAAAGAAAAGTATAGTATAATTGTAAGGGTTGTTATGAAATTATATTATGGTATAATTTTGAAGCCCATAAATATTCTATGGTTATTGAAAGTAAAAACAGGGCTGTTGTACAAAATTGACTTAAATTTTTTTGTGCAAGGGCTTTTTTATTTAAAAAAGTAGGAGATATAAATGAAAAAAGTAATAATTGCTGAAAAGCCATCTGTTGCAAAAAATATTGCAGATGCTCTTAAAATAAAAAATAGAAAAGATGGATATTATGATGGGGAAGAATATCTAGTTACTTGGGCATTTGGTCATCTATTACAATTATTTGATGCAAAAGATTACGATGAAAATATGGTAGGCTGGAGAATGGAGAAGTTTCCATTTATACCTAATGAATTTAGATATAAGATTAAATGTGATGGCTACAATAGAAATATAGTAGATAAAGGTGCAGAAAAACAAATTAATTTGATAAAAAGTCTTATAGATAGAGAAGATGTAGATGGAATAATATCTGCAACAGACTATGATAGAGAAGGGCAAGTTATTTCAGATGAATTGTTTATTCATTTTGATGTAAAAAAGCCTATATATAGAATACTTCTTAATGAGTGGACAGAAGAAGAAGTAAAAAAAGGAATGGCAAATTTAAAGCTTAACTCTGAAATGAAGCCTCTTCAGGATGCTGGTATTGGAAGGCAGTTAGCTGATTGGGTAATTGGTATTAATTTAACTTCAGTTGCTACATTGCGTTATGGGGGAACTGGAAAAGATAGAAAAGTTATTAATATTGGAAGAGTACTGTTACCAACACTAAAGATTATTTATGATAGAGATAAAGAAATTGAGAACTTCGAAGCTAGCTCTTATTATAAATTAGCAGCTAATTTTAAATCTAAGGAAAATATTGAATTTGAAACACTTTATTATGAAAATTCTAGTGAGAAATTTGAGAAAAAAGAATATCTAGATGATATTAGTAAAATTTTGGTGGGTAAAAGTGGTGTAGTAGTTCATAAAGAAATAGAAAAGAAAAGGGAATATCCGCAGCCTCTATTTAATTTATCTAACCTACAAGGATATATTACTAGCAAATATAAAGGATGGACTTCAGATAAAGTATTAAAAGTTGCTCAAGGTCTTTATGAAAAGAAGTTTATTACATATCCTAGAACTGCTAGTACTGTATTAGAAGAAAGTTTAGAAGGCAAAGCAAGAAAAGTATTAGAAAATATAAAAAAGGGATTACCTTATGAAAATCAAGTTAAGTTTGTAAAGTCAAAAAGGGTCTTTGATAACTCTAAGGTAGAAAGCCATAGTGCCATAACTCCAACATATGTTATGCCAAAAGGTTTAAGTCTTGATGAGCAAAATGTATATAATGCTATAAAGAATAGATTTATAATGCAATTTATGCCTGTTGCTGAATTTGAGGAGACCAAAATAACAATAAAGGTTAATGATGAGAAGGTATCAGGGGAATTTATAGCTAAGGGTAGAGTTGAAATTGTTAAGGGATGGAGAGTAGTTGAAAAGATAGATACTAAGGATACTATTTTACCATTAGTAGAAAAAGGTGAAAATCTTGATATTACTGGTAGTAAAGTTAATAAAGTTACGAAGAAACCACCTAAACATCATACAGAAAAAACACTTTTAAGGGTTATGGAAACCTGTGGGAAAAACTTTAAGAAGGAAAAAGAAGATAAAGACGAAAGCTTGGATGATGAAACTAATACTGAAGAAATGATGAATGCAATATTAAGTGGATTTAGTATAGGGACTCCTGCAACAAGGGCAGAAACTATTAAAAGGCTTAAAGATATTGGGTATATTCAAACTAAAGGTAAAAGCTTAATTACAACTGAACTTGGGAGAACAATAGTAGAAATTTTCCCAGCTAAGGAGCTTTTAGATTTAGAATATACAGGTAAATTAGAAAAAACATTATCAGATATAGAAAAAGGTAAATACCAAAAGGTTGACTTTTTAAATCTTATTTACGATTTTACTAAAAATTCAGTTGAAAAAATAAAAAATGATGATTCACTTTTACATAAGTTTAAGGTAGAAGTACCAGAAGGTTTAGAAGAGGTAGGAAAATGTCCTATATGTGGTAATCCAGTAGTTGAAGGGGAGAAAAGTTTTGGATGTACTAACTGGAAAAATGGATGTAGATATACTATTTGGAAAGAAGATAAGTATATAGCTTCATTTGGAAAATCAGTATCTAAAGAAATGGTACAGCTATTACTTAAAAATGGTAAAGTAGGATTTAGAAATCTTAAAAGCAAAAAGGGAAATACCTTTAGTGCATATTTTAAATATGAAAAAAATGAAGAAACAGGATATTTCAACTGGAGTATGGAGTTTATTAAATAAAAACGCTTTAGTAACTATAATGTTACTAAAGCGTTTTTATTTACAGTTATGAAGTTAATTTATTTTCTTTAAAGTTTCTTCTAATTTTGCAACAGCTATATACATAATAAAAGCAATTACTGAAAGAATAACTATACTCATCATAACCATATCTAATTGGGAAATCTGTCCACCATAAACTATTAAGAATCCAAGTCCACTTCTTGCTACTAAGAATTCTCCCATAATTACACCTACCCAAGATAAACCTACATTTATTTTTAAAGCTGAAATTATTACTTGAATATTAGCTGGGATTACTAAGTATCTTAAGGTTTGAAATTTAGATGCTTTTAGGGTTTCCATAAGCTTAAGTTTACCTTTATCTACTTCATTAAATCCTGTTAATACAGTAATTATTGTTGTAACGATAGATATTAATAGTGCAATTGTTATAATTGCGGTAATTCCATTACCTACCCAGAAGATAATTATTGGAGCAAGCGCAACCTTTGGAAGGGCATTTAGAACTACTAAATAAGGTTCCAAAACTCTTGAAATAAAAGGGAAGGCCCATAAAATGATAGCAATTAAAGCTCCTAGGATGGTACCTAAAGTAAAACCTAGAATAGTTTCATAGCAGGTTATTAATATGTGTTTTAATAAAGTTCCTTCTTTAATAAAGTCCATTAATGAATTTACTATTCTGCTAGGACTTGAAGTTAAAAAGGCATCTAGAACTTTTAAGTCAGCTAGAATTTCCCATAAAGCAATGAATAATATTAATAAGCCAACTCTAAAGAGGGTAACTTTTATTGTATCTTTTTTTACTTTTTTTATATACTCTAAATGCTCTTTACTCATTTAATTCATCAAGCTCCTTCCATAGTAAATTAAAATATTCATTAAACTCAGGTTCTTTTCTTCTTTGAAAAGGAGTTGCTTCTTTATTCATAAATTCTATCTTTACATCTATCTTCAATGTTGCAGGCCTTTTTGTTAATACTATTATTCTGTCTGAAGTAGCAATTGCTTCACCTAAGTCATGGGTAACCATTATAGCTGTTTTACCTTCTTTTTTTATTATTCCCTTGACATCATCGCAGACCTTTAATCTAGTTTGATAGTCTAGAGCTGAGAAGGGTTCATCTAATAATAAAACCTCTGGATTTAGGGCTAAAGTTCTTATTAATGCAACTCTTTGCCTCATACCACCTGATAATTCGGTAGGTTTATGGTTTACAAATCTATCTAGCTGATAATTTTTTAGTAGATTGTCAGCATTAGAAATATTATCTTTAGTATCATTTTTTTTAATCTTTAGACCTAATAAAACATTACTTCTTACAGATAACCATTCAAATAAATAATCCTTTTGAAACATGTAGCCCATTTTATCTAATCTATTTTTAACTGTATTATCATTATATAGTATTTCGCCCTTTGAAGGCTTAAGAAGACCACTTATTATATTTAAAAGTGTTGATTTTCCGCAGCCAGAAGGACCGATTATACTTATAAATTCTCCTTCTTTTATTGAAAAATTTAAGTTTTCGATTGCTTTTGTTTCTGCTTTTAGTGAATGGTAAGTTAAACTTACATTTGATATTTCAATTAAGCTCAAAAATATTACCTCCTTTCGTTATGTAAACTCTTAATTATAGTTAGGAGGATAATACAATTATGAATTTATATCT
>JAHAIU010000452.1 GCA_018372555.1 Clostridium sp. | reverse complement strand
GATGGTTTATTATTTATAAAGTTGATTCATTCCAATTAACATAGCAGTTAAGAATCTTTTGATTATCAAGTTTATTTTTACCCTCGATTTGATCAATGACTATTTTAGCCGCCTCCTCTCCTTCTTTGAAAGCTGGTTGAATGATTGTTGTAATACTAGGCGAGGAAAAATTAACCCATTCAAGATTATCAAATCCAATTAAACCAATTTGCGGCATATTATTTCGATATTGTTTTAAGGCAAGATAAATATCTGGTAATGCCCAACAATTAGGAACAAATACTAAGGACTTCTTTGATACATTTAGCGTACTTTCAAAAAAATTATGCAGCATTTTAAAATCTACACGATCATTCTCCAAAATAAAGGTTTTATAGTTAAAATTATAGTCTGCTAGAGCATCAATAAAACCACTAACCCGTTCTAATCTTGTACTAATTAATTGCGGATCAGCCGTTATTAGATAAAAAGACTCATACCCTTTAATAATACATTTAACAATCGTTTCATATGTTGCTTCATAATTATTAGTTTTGATCCAATTACTTTTTAAATCATATAATTTACTATCAAAAAAAACTAATGGTTTATTTAGTTTTAATAATTTCTTAGATAACTTTCTAAATTGTGCTGTTGGTTGAACAATAAATCCCGCTACTCCCATTGAAAGCATCTGTTCAATATAATTTTCTTCACGCTGATAGCTATATTCACTATTTCCAACTATGACTTGATAATTGTACTTACTAGCTATTGTTTCAATTCCTTTAACTATTTGATTTGAAAATGTGTTAGTGATATCACTAATTAAAACACCTATTAGCTATTAGTGATTTAATAGTATCTAGAGCAGGTTCTAATGCTATATGTGAGCTTTTAGCTTTAAAAAAACCTAATCTTTTAATACCTCTTTCTAAAAATGCAAGTAGAGGGGACCAAATATTAAATGCTAATTCTTTTAAAAAACAAGGGTTTAGTGTTGTATTGTATGAAGAAGATCTATCTAAAAATAGTCTAATAGAAAATATTCACAATTTATATAAACAAAAAGTCGGTTATATTAATACTATGAATTCTTCTTCATTAAATAATTCTATTGATAAAATTTTAGAGCAAATAGATAATTTATGTAAATATTGATTTTTTTTATAAAACATATATAATATAAATGACGTATAATATTTAAACAAAATTATTTTTTAAGGAGATAAATGATGAATAAATCTTTAAATTTATTTTTAAAAGGTATATTTGTTGGTATAGCAAACATTATACCTGGTGTTAGTGGTGGTACAATAGCAGTTGTGCTTAGAATTTTTGACCAAATGATAAATGCTATAAACAACTTCTTTAAAAACCCTAAAAAACATATCAAATTTTTAATTCCATTATTTTTAGGTGCTGGTGTTGGTATATTAATTTTTAGCAAGATAATAGAAGTTTGTTTATCTAAAGAATCTTTGCCTACTAGTATGTTTTTTGTAGGATTAGTTATTGGTAGCATACCTCTTATTATAAGGCACGCAAAAACAAAACCAGTCAAACCTATTTATTATTTAGCCAGTTTTATAAGTTTTATTATAGTTGTTATTATGTCATTTATGAAAGAGCCTACATCAGCTTCCACAGATATTATTATAACTATGCCTTGGCTTATAAAAATATTTGTGTACTGTATGATAGCTAGTGCTGCTATGGTTGTTCCTGGTATAAGTGGCTCTTTTGTTAT
>JAHAIU010000451.1 GCA_018372555.1 Clostridium sp. | reverse complement strand
CCAGAAAAAGGAGAAGTTACTTCACCAGTTAATGGAGTTGTATCAACTATATTTCCAACAAAACATGCTATAGGAATCGTGTCTGAAAATGGATCAGAAATTTTAATTCATATAGGAATAGATACTGTTGCTTTAGATGGAAAATACTATGATGTACATATAAATGCTGGTGATAAAGTTCAAGTAGGACAAAGATTAGTATCTTTTGATATTGAAGGAATTAAAAATGAAGGATATAGCACAGTTACTCCAGTTTTAATTACTAATGCAAGTGATTTAACTGATGTAATTGTTGTTGATAATAAAGACGTTAAAGAAAATGATGTAATTATAAAAGTTATTCACTAAACTACGGAGGTATTTAATATGGGATTATCAAAAGACTTTTTATGGGGTGGAGCAGTAGCAGCTCATCAAGTAGAAGGTGGTTATAATAAAGGTGGAAAAGGTATAAGTATTGCAGATGTAATGACAGCAGGTACTCATACTATTCCTAGAAAAATAACTGATGGAATTATTGAAGGTAATTATTATCCAAATCATGAAGGTATTAATTTTTATGAGAAATATAAAGAGGATGTAAAGCTATTTGCTGAAATGGGCTTTAAATGTCTTAGAACTAGTATAGCTTGGACTAGAATATTTCCAAATGGTGATGATTTAGAACCAAATGAAGAAGGACTTAAGTTTTATGATGATCTATTTGATGAGTTATTAAAGTATAATATTCAGCCTGTAATAACATTAAGTCATTTTGAAATGCCATATAATTTAGTAAAAAACTATGGTGGATGGCGTAATCGTAAGCTTATTGATTTCTTTGTAAGATTCTGTGAAGTAGTTATGAAGAGATATAAGGATAAGGTTAAGTATTGGATGACTTTTAATGAAATAAATAATCAAACAATAACTACTAATCCAATTTATGCTTTTACTAACTCAGGTATTATTTATAAAGAGGATGAAAATAAGGAAGAAGTAATGTTCCAAGCAGCTCACTATGAGTTTGTAGCTAGTGCAAAGGTTGTGAAAATAGGACATGAAATTAATCCAGACTTTATGATAGGATGTATGGTTGCAGCAATGCCAAGTTATCCTTATTCATGCAATCCAGAAGATATCATAAGAGCAGAAGAGGCTAATAGGGAACAACTTATGTTTACAGATGTTCATGTTAGAGGAAGATATCCAAAGCATACTTTAAAGTTATGGGAAAGAAATAATTATAAATTAGATATAACTAAAGAGGATGAGGAAATCTTAAAAGAAGGAACTGTAGACTATATTGGATGTAGCTATTATTTAACTACAGTAGTTACAGCTAATAAGGATATAAAGAGAACTGGAAATGATTCAGCTGGTAAGGCAGATGTAGTAGAAAATCCATACTTAAAAACATCTGATTGGGGTTGGACTATTGACCCAGTAGGACTAAGATTCTATTTGAATCAATTATATGATAAATATGAAATTCCAATATTTATAGTAGAAAATGGATTTGGAGCTGTAGATGTTCTTAAAGAAGATTTAACTATTGAAGATGATAATAGAATTGAATACTTAGCTAATCATATAACTGAAATGAAAAAAGCTATAGAAATAGATGGTGTAGAAGTTATAGGATATACAACTTGGGGATGTATTGACCCAATATCCTTCACTACTGGAGAAATGAAAAAACGTTATGGATTTATTTATGTAGATAGAGAAAATGACGGAAGTGGTTCTCT
>JAHAIU010000450.1 GCA_018372555.1 Clostridium sp. | reverse complement strand
TCTTGATGAAGGTGCAGATGATTATTTAACAAAACCTTTTTCTGTTGAGGAACTTTTAGCAAGAATAAGAGCAACTATTAGAAGATTAAGTTATGTAAAATCTTCTAATGAAAACAATGTATCTATATTTGAAAATGGTGGTTTGAAAATAGATTATATATCTGGCTGTGCATTTTTAAATGATGAAGAATTACATCTTACACCAATAGAATATAAATTATTATGTATATTATCTAAAAATATAGGTAAAGTTTTGACACATACTTATATAACACAAGAGGTATGGGGAAGTAGTTTTGAAAATGTATCTTCATTAAGAGTTTTTATGGCAGGACTTAGAAAAAAATTAGAAAAAGATCAATCTAATCCTAAATATATTCAAACACATGTTGGAGTTGGATATAGAATGATAAAAACTTAAAAGCATATAGCCACTCTATTTTTTAGAATGGCTATATATTTTTAGTAGTTATGTTCTTGTAGTGAATAAATAGATTTATTAAAGTTAAAAGTATATGCAAAAGACATAACAATAAAAAAGTAGGGGATATATGAATATCCAAATACTTCTGCTCCTATAAATATGGGTGCAAAAAATGTATTTGTAGCACTACCAAAAACACTTATATATCCAATACTTGCTACAAACTCTATTGGTAAGTTAAATATATTAGCTAGTATAACACCCAAGCTAGCACCAATTGAAAAAAGAGGGGTTACTTCACTGCCTTGAAATCCTATTGATAATGTAATAATAGTAAGCATAAATTTTAGTATCCAGTCGTAAGCATATATTTGTTCATTGTAAAAACTAGCATTTATAAGATTTGTTCCTAAGCCAGAATATCTACCTTTATGTAATATTAAAAGTAAAATACTTAATATAGTGCCTATAATAAAAATTCTTATTATAGGATTTTTTATTTTATTTGTAAAAAATACTTTTATATTTTTTAAACATATAGCAAAGCTACCACCAATTATACCAAAAACAATGCCTAAACACATCAATTTTAATATAGTTATAAAATTTATATTTATATTTGATGATAGGGAAAAGGTAAATTTTTCAAGACCTAATAAATGAGATGTATAGCTAGCCATAAAAGAAGATATTATAGCAGGAATTAATGCTATATAATTTATATGACCAGCTATTAATAGTTCAATAGCAAAAAATATAGCAGCAATAGGCGTTTGAAATAGACCAGAAAAACCAGCAGATATACCTATTATTAAAAAAGTTTTCTTTAAATGCTCCCACATCTACAGACTCATATTTCCTTGTTAGTATGTTCCAGGTATATCCTACACACCTTGATGCAAAATCAATATCTAACTTCTCATGATATATTGATATTGTATCCCCTAGTCCAATATTAACTAATCCTTTGACATACTTATATTTAGTAGTGTTCTCTAAAGGAGCAACTTTTGTAGTACCTGTTACAGTTGGCTTATCAAGTCCACCATCATACAACTCTTTCATTCTAATTCTCATTGATTTATATAGCTCTTCAACTGTATCAAATCCTTCACCATCACTAGAATCTTCTTTTAGCTTTAAATCGGACATTTCTACAAAATCCTCTTTAATTTCTCTGTACTTATTTATTAGTGGGCTATCTATGTATTTTTCCGGAAGCATTCTTCCATTAAAGGCTACAGGATAACCTCTTGTTATTACATTATCCTCATTATCTTCTAAACCTAGCTCTAGCATATTATTGCC
>JAHAIU010000046.1 GCA_018372555.1 Clostridium sp. | reverse complement strand
TCTCGGTTGATACTTTTGATTTTCTTGACATAAAAAAATCCTCCCATTATAGAACAGTTTTATTATTTTAACTGTCTACTATAATGGGAGCATATCAATTAATTGTCCACTTTTTATGGTCTAATATTAAGATTAGTTTAAAAAAAACCTTTTATTTAAATAACAATCTCATATCATTCCATTTTGCTCCACCATGAGAAGAGTCTGAAACTCTAACATGGGTAAAACCAAATTTTTCATAATAATGGACTAAATGATCCTTGCAAGTTAGAACCATTCCTTTTTTACCGCGTTCTTTAGATATTTTTATAAAATGTTTTAACAATTCTGAGGCAACACCAGAGTTACGATATTCTGGTAATACATCTAATCCAAACACAGTTTGATAATCTCCAGAAGGATTATGTAATTTAGTATTATGATATAATTCATCAGGCAATTCAGGGTTATCAGTAGTACATCCATTTATAAAACCAATTACTTTTTCATTTTTAACTGCTACGAAAAAGTTTTCCTTAAAAGCAGAATATCTATTACGAAAATCCTCTTCTTTAGCTGCTTCGGCTTCAGGAAAGCACTTGCTTTCTATAATGATAATTTCTTCTAAATCTTCTTTAGTGGCTTCTCTAATTTCCATAAAAATCTCCTATATAAAATATTTATAATATGATTTTAATTTTCTATTAATTCACTATATGTAATGTCATTTTTAATATTATCAATAACTACTTTTCTAATACTCATAATATCACTTGGAAGATCATTGATGTAATTTCTCCTGAATTATTAAAGATTATTGTAAAAACTATATAAGAAGTTTTTACAATAATTTTCTATTATCTATTTTGCAACAAAACCATAATTATAGTATGTATTATAAATTATATTTGGTAAAATATAAAGTTATGGAAAAAACAGGTTGACAGATGTGGATTACATTTGTAAACTTAAATTAAAGATTACAAGTGTAATTCTAAGGAGGGGTATAATGAAAAAACTACCAAAAATATCTGATTCAGAATGGGAAATAATGAAGATAGTATGGTCAAAAGATGAGGTAACTTCTAATGAAATAATAGAAAGTCTTAGTGGTAAACAACAGTGGAAAAGTACTACTATTAAAAGCCTTATTAGTAGACTTTTAAACAAAGAAGCCATTGGTTTTAGAAAAAATGGTAAGGAGTACGTTTATTACTCATTAATTTCAGAAGAGGAATGTATAAAGGAAGAAAGCCAATCATTTTTGAAAAGAGTTTTTAATGGATCATTAAATGATATGATATTAAACTTAGTAAAAAGTGAAGAATTAACTAATGAAGACATAAATGAGTTAAGGGATATTTTAAATGAAAAGTTAGATGTGGAGGATAAATAATGAATTATATTATTGAATCCTCTATAGCTGCAAGTTTTTTAGTAGGAATAATTTTGCTAATAAGATTACTACTAAAAAATCATATGAAAAAGTCTATAATATATTACCTTTGGTTTATTTTATTAATTAAATTAATTATTCCTTTTGGACCAGAAAGTAAACTAAGTGTTTTTAATTTAGTTAATGTTAGTCCTATAGAAGAAAGTAATAATTCAATCATAGATAGCAATACACAAGTAAATAATCAAAATATAATTCAAACAATACCTAATGATGAAACTAATAATGACATTTCTACAGATTTTAATTCACCAGTAAATAATATAGTTAATGATAATAATAGACAAAGCAATAATTTTACTTATAAATCAATAATATTTTATCTTTGGATAAGTGTAGCTTCTATACTTATTTTAAGAGGGATAATAGCTTATTTAAAGCTTCACTTAAGTATTAAAAAGGAATATATAGAGTATAAGAACTATGATATAGATATAGATATTTCTAATGAAAAGAAGTCTTTATCTATAAATAGAAGTATCGAAGTCAGAGTAACTAATGAAATTAATAGTCCTAGCCTTTGTGGAATAATTAAACCTAAAATATTAATTCCATTAAAGGTTGTAAGCTTAGTAAATGAAAAAGAAATGAAATATATAATTATGCATGAGCTTTGCCATTATAAAAGAAAAGATATCTTAGTAACATGGTTAACATCAATAATAAAAGCTATTCATTGGTTTAATCCAATAATTTATCTTGGATTAAATATAATGAGAAGTGATTGTGAAGCTGCTTGTGATGAAATGGTATTGACTAACCTAGGTAAAGAAGAAAATTTAAACTATGGAAATACAATAATTAATGTACTTCAGTTAATTCATTCTAAAAATCCTATCCCAGGTACAACATCAATGATAACAGACAAAAAGAGACTTAAGGATAGAATAAAAAATATATCTGAAAATAAGAAGTTTGGATTTAGAACTATAATAGCTGGGATAGTGGTAATTGCTATTTTAGCTATATCACTTTTAACTACTAAATTAACTTCTGAAAAATTTGAATTAGTTGATAGCTCTAAGATAAATAATATAACAATAACAGTTATGCCATCACCACCTAAAGCAAAGGTTATTGATAATAAAGATGATATAAGCAAGATTGTAGATTATATAAATTCAATAGAAATAAAAGATAAAGAGCAAGGAACTTATAAGGGCTGGGAGGTTAATATTAATCTTAAAGGTAAGGAAAACTATGATATAAGCTTTGTTGAGGGCAGTATATATCTAAATGGTATAGTTTATAAAGTAGATAATAATGTAATAAAAGAAATTAAGGAGCTTTATAATAAGTTAGAATATGAAGATACTGATAAAAATTCAGGTGGGGAAGTAAGTTCAGAAGCACATACTGAATTTTTAAAGAAAATTGAGGCTGATGGATATATTATTTTAGGAACTAGGTATGGTGGTAAAATTTCTTTGCCTAATATTATAGAAAATTATACTTCTTTAAATAATGGATTTAATAAATCACTAGAAAATGGATATGATTTATCTAATTATCTAGGTTTGGAGGTAGAACTTCTTTCATATAATTTAGATATAAGTCATGGACTACAAGAAGCTATAGCTATTATTTATAAAAATAAGTTAGTAGGATATTGGATATCTAATGAATATTATGATAAAGATGAAGGGGAGACTTCAGAAATATTAAAAGAATTTGGATTTAATGAATATACGGATATTTCCTATAATACAATATTTAAAAATTTAGCAGGAACACCTAATTTTAAAGCAGAGGAAAAGAAGAGGGAAGAATTAGAGACTAAGGATAATTCATATTCAGCAAAGGTTAATACTGTTGATATCAATGGCAATGATATAATTATATATGAATATAGTGATGCCAAAGCCGCCTTAAGTGAAATAGGTATATTTAATGGTGATGATTATAGTGAAGTTAATTATGCTAGTGATTATATTTTGATTGATTTAGAAGAATTATGGTCAGCTAAAAATGTATATTTTAAGGATAAGATAATATGCTTATATAATGGTGATTCTTCTGAAATTAAAGATTCATTAGCAAAAATACTAGGTGAACCTTTATCTAAGCAAAGTAGAGAAACTCTCAGAATATCTGATCAAGATGTAACATTAATTTATCCATCTCAATGGATAGGAACACAAGAACCTATCGAATTAATTTTAGGAGATGAATCCTACAAAATTGATTCTAGAAAAGTGAAATTAAATAAGAATGTTTGTGAGGTTAAACTTGGTATGGAGTATATAGCTCAACCATTAAGAGAGTTTGATGGAGATTATATAAATATAAAATGGTCGGATAAATTAGTACAGGGTAATGAGAAAACTTTTTTAACTGAAATTAAAAGAAGTAATTTTAAAAGAGTAGTTAAGACAAAAAATGGTTATATAGATTCATCTTTAGCTTATCCAGTAATAGAAACAACTTCTACAGATAAAGAATATATAGGGAAAATGATATACGAAGAATATATTAATATACGGAGTACAGATTGGTTTTTTAACCTTGTTAATGGTATTAATAAAGATTCAGAACCTTCTTTAACAGATTATAGGATAACAGATTGTAAGTTATATTCTGAAGGAAAAAATATTTTCACTGTAGGCATTTCATATGATATAAAGGCTACGGAAAAAAGTTCTTGGAATGCTGGTAATGGGGTATATGGAGACGATGGATGGATAATAAATAAGTTTAACTTTGTAGATATAGAGAAAATTGGTGAAAATAAATACAGGATGATAACTGCGTATACTGGCTAAAACTATATGTAATTTATATTCTTAAGGGGATAAATCTTAAGTAACTATGTTATAAAGCTAAATAAAAGGATATCTATAAAGAAAGTTATAAGTGATAATTTTCTCAATATAGATATCCTTTTTTGGTGTGATATATTTGAATTGCGCACTAAAAAATACCGTATATTTTTTGAATAATACGGTATTTTCATTAATTTTATTTTCTTAATATATTAATTCTATAATAAACAACCTAGAATTTATTTAAAACAATTTAAATTATTCCAAATGAGTTTTTCTGAATTGGATTCTGTATCTCCAAAGTAGTCTATAAAATCTTTATAATGTTTTGCACCCATTTTTTCATAAATTCTCTTTGCCTTATCATTTCCTTTTACAATACAAATACTCATATGTTCATAACCTTTAATATAAGCATAGCTTCCTACTGTATTGATAAGTTTTGTTCCAACACCTTTTCCTCTTGAACTTTCAGAAACATGCAGTGAATCTAAATATAAACAATTCTTTAATTCTTCATCTTCCTTACATGCAGAAAAACCCAAAAAATTTTCGTTTTCATACGCAACAAAGATCCTATGTTTTTCTTTAGTAAGATATTCTTGCCATTTATTTATTCCATCATTAACAGTCAATCCATTCAAAAAATTATCTGGTAACAAACCTACATATGTTTTTTTCCAATTCATAACATATAAATTTGCAATTAGTTCCATATCTTCAGCATTTGCTTCTCTAATATTCACTATATTCACCACCTAAAATCTAATTTATATAAATCAAATTTAATATTATTATAAATGAATTATAGCACATTTTTTAATACCATATTATTCAATTTTCAAAGATCATTTATTGCGCAATAATTTCAATAAGCTTAACAATAACCATTGAAATTCAGCTCGTCTGAATTTCTTCCTTTAGTAGCAAGGCATACACAATATAAAATGATTCAAGGAGTATATAACATATTGTGCGTAGGTCGACTTGGAGTTTACGAGGTCGACAGAGTGCAATATGTTAAATTTTAAATTTAATCAAAACTCCGCCAGGAGTTTTTTCCTTTACTACCAGGGTATCTAAAAGATTATATTATTCCAGGAGTCTTTAACATATTATGCGTAAGCTGACTTGGAGCTTGCGACGGAAGCCGAGCGTAATATGTTAAAGACTTCTGTTAATTTAAACACATTTAAGATTTTTTTAAGGAATTTTAATCTTTATTATTAAGATATTTTACCTAAAATATAAATAAAGATTGAGAGTATGATAAACTTATCTTATGAAAATTATAAATAATTATTTGGAAATTATTTATATGTAAGATTTTGGAGGGAAACGAAGATATGAGTAATGAAAGAATTTTAATAGTTGATGATGAAAAAGAAATAAGAGATTTAGTAGATATATATTTAAAGGGTGAAGGTTATGAAACTTTAAAGGCTGAAAATGGAGAAGAGGCTTTAAATCTATTAGAAAAAGAAAAGGTCGATTTAATTATTTTAGATATAATGATGCCTAAGGTTAATGGAATAGAGGCGTGTCTTAAGATTAGAGAAGAAAGAGAAATGCCAATTATTATGTTATCAGCAAAGTCTGAGGATATGGATAAGATACTAGGGCTTAATACTGGTGCGGATGATTATTTAACTAAGCCTTTTAATCCTTTAGAATTAGTGGCAAGAGTTAAGTCGCAGCTTAGAAGATATAAGAAATTTAATAAAACTTCTAATGAGGAAAATGCTGTTACTACTTTTGAAAATACATTAGAAGTTGAAGATATTACTATAAACTTAGAAACTCATGAAGTTTTTAAAGATGGAGAAGAAGTTAAATTAACTCCAACAGAGTTTGATATTTTAGTTTTACTTGCTGAAAATAGAGGTAAGGTATTTAGTATAGAAAATATTTATAACAGTGTTTGGAAACAGGAGTTTATGCAATCTGACAATACCGTAATGGTTCATATTAGGAAGGTTAGAGAAAAGATTGAGGAGGATCCTAGAAAGCCTAAGTATATAAAAACTGTATGGGGGGTTGGCTATAAAATTGATAGGTAGAAAAAACAAAAAAGATAAAAATAATAATGAGAAAAATACAGAAAAGATTAAAAAAGAAAAGGTAGGTCTAGCTACTAGATTTAGAAACCTTTTAAAGAGGATATTTTATAGATTTTATAATTCTAGATTAGGAGAAATTATTAAGGACTTAGGTGAGTGGCTATATAAGAATATAGAAAAAAGTATTAGGTTTGAGCTTATGGTTGTATTTGCTATTTGTTTTGTTTCAGCATTTTTCTTCTATGGGTTTGCTAATAATATGTTAGCTAAAAATAGAACTATAACAAATATAGAGTATGATATTGGGTCTATTCAATCAACGGCAAACAATATTGCAAGGGATTTAAGTAATAATGAAAGTGTTGATGGATTAAGTGATAAAGATACTATCGAGAGTTATTTAGGAAATTATAACTATAGTAAAGCTAAAATTTATATTACAGATTTAGATGGTAAGATATTATATAAAGTAAATGGTGACTTTCAAGAAAAATTAGATATTTATGCTGTAATAGATAAAAGCAATACTGCAACAAATGAAGGTGATGAGAAGGTATTCTTATATCCAGTAAATCTTGGAGGGGATAGAGCTTATCTAATTTATTATGAAACTCCAACTCCATATATATCTAATGAATATTATGTAGATGAAAATTCATTTTTAGCATTAGTGCTTTCTGTAATTTTATTTATATCTATATTTATTATAATTACAAATAGAAAAATGAAGTATATAGAAGAAATTGCATCAGGAGTTAGAATTATTTCTAGTGGAGACTTATCATATAGAGTTGAAGAAAAAGGTAAGGATGAAATTAAGAATTTAGCAGAGAACATTAATAACATGGCTTCAGAAATTCAAAATAGAATAGAAGCAGAAAGAAGATCAGAGCATACTAAAAGTGAACTTATTACTAATGTGTCACATGATTTAAGAACACCTTTAACTTCAGTTATGGGTTATATTGGGCTTATAAAAGAAGGTAAATATGAAAATGATGAAATGATGAAAGAATATTTAAATATTGCCTTTAATAAAGCAACTCAGCTTAAGGAATTAATTGAAGACTTATTTGAATATAATAAATTAAATGCAAGGGGGATAGTATTAGAAAGAACTAAGGTAAATATAGTTGAATTTTTATCTCAAATAATTGAAGAATATATCCCAGTCTTTGAAGAGAACGAGCTTGAAGTAGTAAAGAGATTTGTAGATGAAAAATCTATAGTAGAAATTGATGCAGGTAAGATGGTTAGAGTTTTTGAAAATTTATTCTCAAATGCAATAAAATACTCATTTAAGCCAGGAAAAGTAGTAGTTTCTGCATATGAAAATAATGGCTATGCTAATATTGTAATAAAAAATAATGGTGAAAATATACCTAAAGAAAAAGTTGAAAGATTATTTGATAGATTTTATAGAGTGGATGAGGCTAGAAACTCTGACACTAAAGGTAGTGGATTAGGCTTAGCTATATCTAAAAATATAGTAGAATTACATGAAGGCAAGATTTGGGCTGAATGTGTGGGAAATGAAGTTAGCTTCTTTATCAAATTAAAAACAATCAAATAATTAATAATATTAATAGATATAAGTAACCTTTAAGAAAGTAATTTATAAAATGATAAAGAGATTATTTTTCTTGGAGGAAAAATGCAAAATAAAAATGCTAATAGTAGATTTGGAATCGACATAAATGAATATACTCAAAATGTTAATTTTGAAACTTTAGCAAGAACTATAGATTTTCTATATGTTAGATCTTCAGGATCAGGTTCAGGAAGGTTTAGAGTAGATAGAAAATTCTTAGAGTATGCAAAAGCAGCAAGGAATTATGGAATACCAGTTGGAGCATATCATTATGCTATACCTTCTTATGATTTAACAACAGCTGATGCACAATGTAATGATTTTATCAACATATTACAAGAAGGATTTGGTAATAGGAACTATGGGGATTTATTTCCAGTATTAGATGTAGAAGAGCCTATAGACAATAAGATAAGTACAAAAGCCTTAATAGACTGGATACTAAGGTTTAAAAAGTGCTTTGAGAGAAAAACAAGAAGAAGACTTATGTTATATACAGGGGCATTTTTCATTGAACTTTACAATGATTTTAAATTACCTAATGGAACTCAACCTTTAAAAACTATGCCTTTATGGATTGCCATGTACACAGATGTAGAGATTAATCCAGATTATCCTCCAAATTTAGGGGGATGGACTAGATGGAGAATATGGCAATATAGTGATAAGGAAGTAGTGCGAGGAGTAGGAAATCCAGTTGATGCAAACTGGGGGCCAGATAGTGTAGATCTTTTAATGCAGCCAAGGCAGGTTAGGAATTTTAATGCAACTAAGAGTAACGGTATGTTAAGAGTAACCTGGAGCAGAAATACAGATGTAGATTTACTAGGATATAATATATTTGTAAATGGAAATTGGATTGGAACTGTTAATAAGGATGATACAAATTTCCAAATTCCATTAAGGGAATTACCAGTTAGCACTAATGTCCCAGTAACAGTATCAATAGAAGCTTTTGATAATGATGGTGAAACATCTCAAGTTAGAAGTAGAGTAGTAGTATAGAGAAAATATTAGGCTTGCTTTAAAGGTAGCACAGATGGTGTTGTACAATAAAAAATTAGAAACTCCTTCGGGAGTTTTTTCATTATTTATTCTTAATTTTTTATTGTGCGACAGCTCATTTACATATTATCCATTAACTTTTACCTCTTATTTTTTAGTTTTTTATTTCAAAGTGCTTATCCTTAATTATTAATTCTGTTATGGAATTAATTTCTATAAACTTAACAGAATGGACATATTTAAGTATTAATTATTTATTAAAATTTAATATTATTAATTAATGTATATTAAATTTAAGGGGAAAATATTATATAATAATATTATGAATTGTTATGTTTAATTATATAGGTGATAAGAAAGGAGTGGGGCCGTTGAAAAAGATAAATAGAAATACTTTTATATTAGTTGGTGCAATAGTCTTAATTTTGGTAATAGGTATTATAAGTTATGTTTTTTCAGTTAATAAAAAAGTAGCATCATGGCAAGATAAAATATATCCAGGTGTATTTGTTTATGATATAGATTTAGGCGGATTAAATGAAGAAGAAGCAGTTAAGGTACTTAAAGAAAAATTACCTAATATGATTTTGGACAAGAAGTTAGTAGTTAAAGTAGAGGATAAAACTTTAGAACTGACTTATGAGGAATTAAAGCCAAGTTATAATTTTGAAGAAGTAGCAAAAGAAGCTATGACAGTAGGAAAAGATGAAAGTAATTTTACTAAGAATTCATATATAAAGGGAAAAAAGACAATTAATGTAGATACAAAACTTTCTTATGATGAAGAAGCTTTAGTAGCTTTTGAAAATAAAGTTATTGATGAGGTAGGAGTAAAGCCTATCAATGCTTCAATTGAAATAAATTCAGGAAGCATATCTATTACTGATGATGTTTCTGGAAAAACTATAAACAAAGAAGAGTTTCATAATACTTTAGTAGATAATATAAATGCAGACCCAAACCATGAGGCAGTTTTAACTTTTGATTTAGTAGTTGAAGAAGCTAAAATAAAAGCAGAAGATTTAACTAGAATTAATGGCAAAATAAGCAGTTATAGTAGTAATTATGTTAATACTGGCGATGGTAGAGTTAAGAATATGGAAATTGCAGCCAATACAGTAAATGGAACTATTCTTATGCCAGGAGATGAGTTTAGTTATAATGGATTAATTGGAGATACTACACCTGAAAAGGGATATGAAAAGGCTAATACTTATGTAGGAAATAAAATAGTTCCTGATTATGGTGGTGGAATATGTCAAGTTTCAACTACTCTTTATAGAGCAGTGATGAGAGCGAATATTAGATCAACAGAAAGGATGAATCACTCCCTTACAGTTTCTTATTCGGAGCCAGGATTAGATGCAACAGTGGCTAATCCTTATATAGATTATAAGTTTGTAAATACTTATGATTTTCCAATATATATTCAAGGTTCTGTTAGTGGCGGAATAGTTAACTTTACTTTATATGGAGATACTGAAGCTATGGGTAATAAGACTTATGAATTAGTAAATGAAATTCATGAAAAGTACAACCCTGAAATAAAGTATGAAGATGATCCAACTATGGAAGAAGGAACTGAAAAAGTTGTATCTTATGGAATGCCAGGATACAAGGCAAGTTCATATCAAGTAACTTATGAAAATGGAGTAGAAGTAGATAGAGAATTTATTGCTACAGATGTTTATATGACTACAGATACAATAGTTAAGAGAGGAACTAAGAAGAAGGAAGAACCTAAGAAAGAAGAGAATAAAAAGGAAGATCCTAAAAAAGAAGATACAGCAAATAATGAGACTGAACCAGAGAAAAAACCAAACAACTAGTAATAAAATGCAAAGCATTTTATTAATGAAAGAATGAAAAAATGAAGAAATTAATAAATGAAAGAATGCTTATAAAAAATAAGGATTTTTTATAATAGAATATTTAAATTAAGGAGGTTTTGCATAGCAAAACCTCTTCATCCATTTTTTCATTCTTTTATTACCTTAATTTTTCATTTTAAAATGCTTTGCATTTTAATTGTTATTATCTTGTTAAGTTTATTGTTGAAATTAAACTATAGTGATATTATAAATATAAAATAAAGGTTATCGTAAAGGAGTATTTATGGCATATAAGATGGTTTGCATTGATATGGATGGAACTTTACTAGGTAAAGGGAGAAAAGTATCTGATGAAAGCAAGAGAGTAATTAAAAAATTACATGATAAGGGAATAGAAATAGTAGTAACTACAGGAAGAATATATAATAATGCTGCCTATTACTCTCATCTTTTAGGTGTTAAGTCTCCAGTTATTGCGGCAAATGGAGCTATAGTTAGAGATAAATACACTAATAAGGTAATATACGAAAATACCATAAAACCAGAAACCTGCATTAAACTAGTAGAGACTCTTGAAAGTTTAAATTTATTATTTCATTTTTATACATCAAATGAAATATATTGTGGAAATTATATTACTAAGGTAGCTACTAAATTATATATGACAAAGCAAAGAGGCTTTGATGATTTGAAAATTCATTATAATGTAATTAAGGATATAAAGAAATGGGAAGAATTCTTTTTAAGAAGTAACGGAAAGATTACTAAAAGCATAGCTTTCTCCTTAGAATCTGAAAAGTTAAAGGCTCTTAAGAGTAAGTTAAATGAAATTGATGATATTATATATTTTGGTTCAGGTGCAAAAAGTCTTGAGATTAATAATAGAGGTGCATCAAAAGGTAAGGCAGTAAAGGCTTTAGCTGAGTATTATGGATTTAAGAGAGAAGAAATAGTATGTATTGGTGATAATGAAAATGATATTTCTATGATTGAATATGCAGGTCTTGGAGTTGCAATGGGAAATGCAATAGATAAAGTGAAAGACCTTGCAGATTTTATTACAGACACTAATAAAGAAGATGGAGTAGCAAAGGCATTAAAAAAAATATTTGATATTTAGAGGGGATTTTGTAGAAATAAGCAATATATATTGTATAAAAAAATATTCTGTTAATAAAGTACGAATGACTTTGACTAATGAGTTTTCATATAGTATTATTTTTATTATGGTATTAAATAAGTAAGGTATATATCTTACTTTTTTATTGGAGGAAATACAGATGAATAATTTAAATATAGTATTATATCAACCAGAGATACCTCAAAACACTGGTAATATTGCTAGGACTTGTGTTTTGACTAACTCAACTCTGCACTTAATAAAACCAATGAAATTTAAAATAGATGATAAACAAGTGAAAAGAGCTGGATTAGATTATTGGAGTGAATTAAAATTAGAAATTCATGAAAGCTATGAAGATTTTATGAAAAAGTATGGAAATGAAAGAATCTTTTTATCAACTACTCATGCAACAGAACATTATGATGAAGTTGAATATAAAGAAGGAGATTTCATAATGTTTGGTAGAGAATCTGCGGGTGTTCCTGAAGACGTACATACTGCCCATAAAGGGATTAGAATTCCTATGATAAAAACTAGCACAAGAAGTTTAAATCTTTCAAACACAGTTGCAATAGTAGCTTATGAGGCATTAAGACAAATTGGTTTTCCTGAAATGAAGTAAATTAGGGGGAATAGAAAATGGAAAAAATAAAAATAGTGACGGATAGCTGTCTAGATATTCCAGAAGAATTAATAAGAGAAAATAATATTGAAATTCTACCAGTACTAATTAATTTTGGTGATAAAAGTTACGTAGATAGAGAAGAAATTAGCTTAAAAGAAATGCAAGAAAAGATAGAGCAAGATAAGGTGTTACCTACTACAGCTCAAATAACTCCAAGTAGATTTGAAGAATATTTTAGAAATGCATTAAATGAAGGCTATAAGGTAGTAGCAGTATTGATGTCTTCTAATATGAGTGGAACTTATAATTCAGCTTGTATAGCTAAAGATATGATAGAATCTGATGATATAGTTATAGTAGATACTCAAGTAATCACATCAGCTCAAGGTTTCTTTGTATTAAAAGCTTGTGAGCTAAGAGATAAGGGATTTACTGCTGAAGAAATAAAGAAAGAAATAGATTCTATGAAGCATAAAATGAATGCATCACTTTGCTTTGAATCTTTAGAAAATTTAGTAAGAGGTGGAAGAATCTCTAAAACAGCAGGGGCAATAGGTACTGCTTTAGGCCTTAGAGTAATTATTGGCTTTGAAGATGGAATGATGGTTGCAAAAGATAAGATAAGAGGAAATAAGAAGGTAATAAAGAAAATTATTTCTGATTATGAAAATAGTAACCCAGATAAAAATGAACCGGTAATTTTAATAGAAATAGTAAGTCCAGAAATAAAGGCTGAACTTAAAAGTTATTTAGAAGAAAATAATATTAAATATATAGAAACTACGCCAGGGTGTGCTGTAGGAATACACTCAGGAAGTAGAGTTTGTGGATTATTCTTTTTAAGTAAATAGAAAAGAATTAAAAATGCGTATCACAGTTTAGTGATACGCATTTTTGTATTTGAAAGAATATTAATTGAAAATAAGAAAATTATAAATATAGTCATATAAAATTAGTATATTTATATAAAAATGAAAATGTTTAAATAGATTTTATAAAATTCATTTAAATATAAAAAATCTTAGTATTCATAGGAAAATTGAGAAAGTTTAGAAAAAAATTATTTTTTGGAGATATATGTAGTTGATAGATGATAAAGGTAACGTTTATACTAGTAGTAGAATTAGTATTAATAATATATTATTAATGTTATAGGATTATTAATATAATAGTCTAAATGAAATAAGTATTTTTAAATGATGTTCTAGAAATCTATTACTTTAAAATAAAATTAGGAATAATTTATAAATAGATTACATAGCAAATATTAAATTACATTTTACAAGTAAAACATAAGGGTAGAAGTTCTCTATAGGATGAAGGTGTGATATATGAAATTAGATTTTAATTTAAATCTTACCCAAGAACAAAAGTTAATAATGACACAGCAAATGCAATTATCTATTAAGTTATTGCAAATGTCTACTTATGATTTAAGAGAGCATATAGAAAAGGAGTTTTTAGAAAATCCAATTCTTGAAGGTGACTTTGACTTTATCCAAGAAGATAAGAAGTTTGAGGATAAAATAGATTATAAGGAAATGATTAAGTACTTAGAGTTTGATAATTACGGAAACCAAAGTTATGGTGATTATAATAAGGATGATGAAGTTTCACCCTTTAATTTTATATCTAAAAGTGAATCTCTTACTGAATATTTACAAGAGCAACTTATTGAATCTGATGAGGATGAATATAAAAAGGCTATAGTTTCATATATGATAGAAAATATTGATAGTAGAGGATATTTGGACATGCCTCTAGAAGAGATATGCAAGGAGTTAGATATTAATATTGAATTAGGTGAAGAGGCCTTAGAAATTCTGCAAGATTTAGACCCAGATGGAATTGGAGCTAGGGATTTAAAAGAATGCCTAAAAATCCAATTGTTAAAAAAGGGAATGTTAGATGAGAAGCTTGAAGAGATAATAGATGAGTATTTAGATTTAATCGCAGATAATAAATTTGCTGTTATTGCTAAAAATTTAAATATAACTCCAAAAGAAGCACAAGATTTAGGAGATATTATAAAGGGTCTTGAACCAAAGCCATCAAGAGGATTCTTTACAGGAGATGATGTCAAATTCATAATTCCAGATGCAGCAATAAGAAAAATAGATGGTGAATACTTTGTAATAATGAATGAAGGTGTAATACCAAGACTTTCAATAAGTAGTTTATATAAAGATATTATTAATAACAAGGAAGATGAAAGTACAGAAAGCTATGTAAAGGAAAAACTTAATAGTGCAATGTTCTTAATTAAAAGTATAGAACAAAGGAAAAGCACATTACTTAGAATTTTAGAACAAGTAGTAGAAAAGCAAAAAGAATACTTTGATAAGGGACAAAAATATTTAAAACCAATGACATTAAAGGAAATGGCTGAAATATTAAAAATCCATGAGTCAACAGTTAGTAGAGCTATAAAGGATAAATATATTTTAACTAGTTTTGGTACTGTTAAAATTAAAGATTTATTTACTGGTGGATTAAGTACTTCAAAAAATAATTCTGAGGATGTAGCAGTTATTAATATAAAGAAACAAATAAAAGAAATGATAGATGCAGAAGATAAGAAGAAACCTTTATCAGATCAAATAATTTGTGATGAGCTTAATAAAAAGAAATTAAATATTTCTAGAAGAACTGTTGCTAAGTATAGAGAAGAACTAGGTATAAGATCTTCAAGTAAAAGAAAAAGAATAGAGTAAATGAAAAAAGCTTATACTAGATTTAAAGCTTAAATAAAAATAAAACTTTAAAATAAATTAAACTATAAAACTTTAGAAAAATAAGAAGATTAGTATTATGAGGAGGATATTAGAATAATTAAATATATCTTCCTCATTAATGAGAATATACTAAATAATTGCAAAAGTTTTAGAAAAGTTTAAAGAAAGTACTTTCAAAATCAATAGAAGTGTTTTATAATATTAGATGTGGGACATATATAATATATATGGGACTTTTTTTGACCAAAGGAGGGTTGACAGTGCAGGAAATATTATATTTACAGAAAAAAATAGTTCCTGAACTTGTAGAAGTCCTAGAAAAGCGTTATAGTATTCTAAGGACGATATATTACAATCAGCCTATAGGAAGACGTGTTTTAGCAAATCAATTAGATCTTGGTGAAAGAATTGTAAGAAACGAAATAAATTTTTTAAAATCTCAAAATTTAATTGAAATTAATACACCAGGAATGACTGTTACAGAAGAAGGGGAAGAAATAGTTGATAAACTTAAAGAATTTATTCATGAAATAAAAGGTTTATCAGATATTGAAGAAAACATAAAAAATTTCCTTGGATTAAAAGAAGTAATAATAGTTCCAGGAGATGTAGAAAAAAGCAAGACTATCTTAAAGGAAATTGGAAAAGCTACAGCTCAGTGTTTAAAGTCTATAATAGAAGATAATAATATTATAGCTATAACAGGTGGAAACACCATAAAAGAGTTTGTTGAAGCTATGCCAAAGATTAACAAGGTTTCTAATATTCTTGTTGTTCCAGC
Source organism: Clostridium sp. (assembly GCA_018372555.1). Lineage (GTDB taxonomy): Bacteria > Bacillota > Clostridia > Clostridiales > Clostridiaceae > Clostridium. The sequence continues at coordinate 854 of JAHAIU010000046.1, read as the reverse complement.
CAGAGGCGGAATGGGAAGAAAAGTTGAAATACAAGCAAGTACATTAGCTGCATCTTTAGCAAAAAAGTTAAATGGTGCCTATAAATTGCTTCATATTCCAGAAAATCTAAGCTTAAATCTCTTAGATACCTTATTAAAAGAAAAAGAAATAAAAGAAGTAATAGATAACATACATAAAGCAAATATTTTAATATATGGTATTGGTGAAGCTTTAGTAATGGCTGAAAAAAGAGATGTATCAAGTGATGAATTTAATAAGCTTAAATCTTTAGGAGCAGTTGGAGAAGCTTTTGGATGTTATTTTAACAAAGATTCTAAAGTTGTTTCAGAAAATACTTCAATTGGAATAAATATTAATGAAGCAAGAAAAATTAACACACATATTGCAGTGGCTGCTGGGGAAAATAAAGTAGACGCTATTATTGCAACTATGATGAATAATCATAATGCCATATTAGTCACCGATGAAGCTGCTGGAATAAAAATTATGGAGTTCATCAAAGAACACAATAAATTAGCTTAAAATTTTTAAAATTTTAAATATAACTATTTTTAGGAGGTAATTGCAAATGGTAAATGTAGCAATTAATGGTTTTGGAAGAATAGGAAGATTAGCATTAAGATTAATGATTGAAAACCCAGAATTCAACGTGGTAGCAATCAACGACTTAACAGATGCTAAGACTTTAGCTCACTTATTTAAATATGACTCTTCTCAAGGAAGATTCAATGGAGAAATCGAAGTTAAAGAAGGCGCTTTCGTTGTTAACGGAAAAGAAATCAAAGTTACAGCTGAAAGAAATCCTGCAGACTTACCATGGAAAGAATTAAACGTTGACGTAGTATTAGAATGT
>JAHAIU010000449.1 GCA_018372555.1 Clostridium sp. | reverse complement strand
ATAGTTATTACCATTCCACATTGGATAAGTTCCATCATAGTTTGTTAAATTACTATATACTCCATTTGCCTTCTTTTGAGCAAACCAAACATTACCTTGCTTTCCTGTATAGTCTAAAGCCCATTGATAACTATTTTTCACTTCAATAGAATATGAATTTTCATCACCATTTTCAGCTGTTACTTTTAATGTCATTCCATTTTCAATCTTTCCGTCTTTTACTTCTACATCTCCATTAAACACTTTTACAGTAGCTGTACTATGAACTGTTATTCCATCTAAAACTTCCTCTATTGTCGTTGAGTTATTCTCTAAACTTGGTACATATACAGTTTTACTATCTTCTTTTACCATATATATACTATCTTTTATAGAGTTATCTATATTAGCTGAAATAGCATATTCCTTTGTTTTACCATTTGCAGATAATATAACTTTACTTCCTACTGTTACTATGTCATTATCATTTAATATCTTTCCATTTTTATCTTTAATAACTAAAGTAGCTGCATCATCATATGATAAATCCTTTAAGAAATCCTTAACTAATACATCTTTTTCAATACCTGCAATGCTACCATCTTCACTATTTATTTCATATACATATGAATAAAGATCTAAAGAAGCAATCTTTGATTCATAAGCTCCAATATCTGGTGTTCCGGACACCTTATTTCCAAAGAAATCAAGTCCCCCATTATTAGCAATAAACTTTCCTGCATTAATTGCTGGTGAATCATCTTCTAACTTATATCCATCAAATTCACTTATATCATGTGTTATTTTTTCGTCGCTACTTGGAGTAATACCAGTATAAGCATCTGGAGCACTTCCTCCATCAATAAATTTAGGGTCTCCTATAACTGCTTCTGTATCATCAGTAGGTATATTTTTATAGTTGTAATATAAATTATTACTATAAGTTACTTTACTATTTCCTCGTGTCCAATCTTCTTCCTTTTCAGCACCTGCATTATAAATTATATTATTTTCTACAACTGCAACTCCCCCTGTCATACCAGGACGAATAAATGGAACTCCTTCTTTTATATAGAAAGTATTATTATATATTTCAGCCTTAGGGTGTCCTGGTAAATTTAATACACCAGCTAAATCATTTTCGCTAATATTATAACGAAAAACTGTATTAACTGCTTCTCCTAAACAAATCATAACAGCTCCACCACCGTTGTTATGACTATAATTATATTGATAAATAGTTCCATCTCCAGAGTCTGCATCCCATGCTTGAGCATCTTGATTTACAGCAGTATCAAAAGCTTCATTATATTGGAATACAGCATTCTTGCTCTTCCAAGGCCAAATCCCTGCTGCTACTCTACCTGATCCTGTTTCTGAATAATCAGTTGTATTAATCTGCCTTGCAGCTCCATCTGATACATTGTATTCTATGATAGGTCTATCACAATACATAGTAGTGATAGCATCTCCACCTGGATCTTTTATATAGTTGTTTCTAATTTCAACTTTAGTTGAACCATACTTTGCTATCGCTTCATCTGAAATCTCACCACCTAAGAACTTATCCCAATATGCTGTATATCCAACTGCTATCCCCCAACGGTTAACATTATTTACAATACAGTTTTCAATCTTAATATCATTGTATCTAGAAATTCCAGTTTCAGATTCATTCTTAGGCTTAAATACTGTAAAGTAAATTCCACCATTATTCATATGCTTATCATAAACGTTTCCAATAACATCATGAATATTTAAT
>JAHAIU010000448.1 GCA_018372555.1 Clostridium sp. | reverse complement strand
TTATTTTTTATTTATTTAGTTTTAATTTCTTCTTAAATAATAATCCACATCCTACTACTATTAATGCTAATCCAACTAATATAAATAGTCTTATATCAAATACATCTCCTGTTGAAGGAAGATTTCCTTTACCTAAACTATTATTATTATCTATATTACCATTATTTACAGCTTCTTTCATCTTAACATTCTTAAAAGTAAATACTTGAGTCTTTGATGAGTCTATAACAACTTCTACTTCAGTATCATCTTTGATATATCCTTCTGGAGACTTAGTCTCTTTTAGAATATATTTACCATAGTCAACCGCTTCAAATCTTACTATTCCATTTTCATCGCTAATTGATTTTGATATCTCCTTACCTTCTTTGTTATATAGAGTAAACTCTGCTCCCTTTAGTGGATTTCCATTTTCATCAACTTTTTTAATTTCTACTGTTCCTTTTATTCTAGTGTTTTCAATTTCATATGAATATACTGAATTATTCTCTTTAACACTTACTTCTATTTTTTCATCAGTACCAATATAGCCTTCTGGAGTTTTAGTTTCTTTAATATAATAATTTCCATATACTACATCTTTGAATACTGCTATTCCATCTTCATTAGTCACTGCAGTTTCAATAACTTCATCAGCATTATTATAAAGAGTAAATTCTACTCCTATTACCTTATTTCCATCTTGATCTAACTTATTAATCTTTATATCAGCTTTAATTTTAGTATTAGTAATTTTTCCTGCTTCATAAACTAGTCCAGATTCCTCGCCATTTACACTAACCTTTAATATCTCCTCTGAGATATTGTATCCTTCTGGGGCTTTAGTTTCTTTTACTTCATAATCTCCATAAGGAATATTTTCAAAGGTAACTTCTCCATTTTCATTTGTTACTAAAGATTGAACCTCATTCCCTTGAGAATCAAATAGAGTAAGTTCTGCATTTGCTAGGAATTTATTATCTTCATCTATTTTAAATGCTTTTATATTACCTAAGATTCTTTCATTTACTATAGTTTCTTTTAAAGTTATTCCATTTTCATTAATAGTAAAATCATGCTTATCATTCTTTAATAGATATCCTTCTGGAGCTTTAGTTTCTACATAATAGTAGTTTCCATAAACTAAGTTTTCAAATTTTGCTATTCCATTTTCATCTGTTGTTGCTTTTGCTACTTCTTTATCAAATGAATCATAAATAGTAAATTCTGCTCCCTTTAGTAGATTACTATTTTTGTCTAATTTTTTTAACTCTAAATTAGCTTTAATAATAGTATTTTCAATAGTATATTCTATATTTTTACTATCATCTGAACTTTTTATCATAAATTCATGTTGAGTCTCATCTGAAACATAACCTTGTGGTGGATCTACTTCTTGAAGATAATAAGGAATATCAAACTTAATCTTATTAAATGTTAAGCTTCCATTATCATCTGTTTCACCTGAACTAATTTTATTTTTATATCTATCTAATAAAATAAACTTTGCTCCCTTAAGCTTAATATTATTTTTATCCTTATCAACTTTATTTACAGTGATAGTACCTCTTGTCCCTACTGCACCACCACCACCTGATTGGAATTCTACTTTAACAGGATCACTAGTGCTGTTTTCACTAGTTTTTTCCCCTTTAAAATTTACTTTTTTAGTAAATGGTGATTTACTTTTATCTACAACATTTGTTCTAAAAGTTAATAAATATGGTGAACTTACTTCACTAGGAAAATTAAATATAAACTTTCT
>JAHAIU010000447.1 GCA_018372555.1 Clostridium sp. | reverse complement strand
CATTAAAGGTTATGCAACAGGAAACATGGAGACGAGATAAATTATGGGAAAACACTTTACGCTTTAGAAGAGGAATTAAAAAGATGGGGTTAGATACTATGGGAAGTACTTCTCCAGTTGTTCCAATATATGTTGGTGATGATGAAATTAATATGTTAATCACTAAAGATTTATTGTCCGAGGGAGTATATATTGCAACTGCTGTTTTTCCATCAGTACCGCATAATGAAAGTAGATTACGTGCGACAATAACTGCTTCTTTGAGTAATGAAGAAATTGATTTTGCTCTAGGTAAAATTGAAGATATTTTTAAAAAGTATAATTTAATAAATTAGAGGAATAGTATGAAAAATAGAATAAGATTTAATCAAGTGAATCTCTTAGAAAACAATGGAATTTATATAAAAAAATCTAATGATGGTAAAACTGCGATAATCTTTCCAGGACACGGATCACAATACGTAAATATGCTATCTGATCTGAGGGGTAGAAATAAAATTGTTGATGAAACACTTGCAGAAGCAGAGAAATATTATAAGGGTATTACTGGTGATTCGTTTCTAGAACATTTAATGACATCAGATATTAATACTGTATCCGAAATTATGCAACCTGCAATTATCATAGCGAATGAAGTGTTCTTTAGGATTGCAATTCAAGAATTTAAAGTAAAACCTCACATTTTGTTGGGGCATAGCCTTGGAGAAATATCAGCCTTATTAGCTTCAGGTGTCATTAGTTTTAAAGATGCTATAAAAATTTCGTATAGTAGAGCGAAAAGTTTAGAATATTTAGACACTTCTTCTCAAGGGTTAATGCTTTCACTTAAATTAAATAATAATAAAGATGAAGTATTAATTAATACGTATCTTGAAAATCACAATAACTTAGAGCTAGCAATTGTGAATTCAAAATTTCAAAAAGTTGTTTCAGGAGCTAAAGAATCATTATTGCGACTGGAAAAATATTGTCAAAAAGTTGACATTGTTGCAAAAATTTTACCAGTTCCATACCCGTTTCATTCCAAATTATTACGGCCAATTAAGCATCAATATGAGAAAGTTATTAAAGATATTGAGTTTAATTTACCAAAGATTCCAGTTTATTCAACTATTTTAACACGTCTATATGAGGATAGAGATATTGCTAATCTGGTTGAAATTTTAGGTGAACAGCTTATTACACCATTTAATTTCAGAGAAATTATTGAAGTTCTATACAACACTTATAATGTTAAGTTGTACTTAGAGTGTGGTGCTAATCAAATTATGACAAATTTAATTAATGAGATTTTATCTGATAAAGAACATTGTAGTATTAATATGAATTCCAAGAAAGAAAATGATATTGTCGCCTTGGAAAAATCAAAATTGAGGTTAGATATGATTAAGACAGAAGTGAATACTAAAAAAGTTACAAAAGTAATTAATAAACTCACAGGCTATCCAATTGAGCTTATAGATAAAATTATTCAATCAGGGAACTCAATAGAGGATTATGGTTTGGAATTTGCTTTACCAAAACAGATGCAGGAGAAAATTGTTCAAGAATTTAATGAGAGCACTGGTACTGGCTCTACTTATTCAACATTTAATTCACTTATACTGGAGCAAAAATCACATGATGGTGAGCCAAATAATGATTTAGTAGAAGTAAATACAGATACGACAACAGATGAACCATTAAGTAAGGTGGAGATTAGTAAAGTTGTTAAAAGTTTTATTACTGATAAGACAGGCTATCCAGA
>JAHAIU010000446.1 GCA_018372555.1 Clostridium sp. | reverse complement strand
TTTTATTGCATCTCTATAAAATATTTATTTATAGGAAAAATAATTGCTACCTTTGTACCTTTATTAACTTCTGATTCTAAATTAATTCCAAGCCCAAGTTTTAAAGATAACTTCCTACATAGATATAAGCCTATCCCCGTAGACTTACTAAACCTCCTACCATTTTCTCCTGTATATCCTTTATCAAAGGCTTTTACTACATCTTTTTCATTCATGCCTATTCCTGAGTCCTCAATATATAAAACTATATTTTCACCTATTTCTCTAGTATAAAACTTGATTTTATTTTCCTTTTTATTATTATCCATATACTTTATAGAATTATTTAAAACTTGATTTATAATAAATTCTATCCATTTACTATCTGTATATATTAATTTTTCTAAATCACTAATCTCTATTTTTATCTTTTCTTGGATTAACACCTTCGAATTCCTTCTAATAACCTTATTTACAATATCCTTCAAATTAAGTTCCTTAATAATATAATCCTTCTCAAGAGCATTACTTCTTGCATAAAAAAGAGCTTGCTCAATATAATTTTCAACCTTAATAACCTCTTCATTAATGCTATTAGTTAAATCTGATTTATTATTTTCTATAATAAGTTTGCAGCTAGAAATAGGTGTTTTTATTTCATGTACCCAAAGTTCAATATATTCCCTATACTCTTTATTATTAATTTTAAGGTCTGAAATATCGTCTTTCATGGATTTAGTAGTTTCATTTATTATTTGATATATTAGTCTACTTTCTAAAAAGCTTCCTTCCTCCATAACATCAGAAATTAAGTATTTTTTCTCTAATGCATCTAGATTAGACATTAATTCATCATAATACTTCTTCTTATTAAAATAATCATATATATGGTAAGTTAAGAGGCTTATTAAATTCAATACAGTAATAAATATAATTGCATATAAGTCTACCTCTAGATAAAATAGAAGTAGAAATGAAAATCCTAGTGTAGCTAGACTTAAAATTAAAAATAAAAATCTTTCTTTCAAAAAATCTACTACATTCATATTAAAATATATCCTTGACCTCTCTTAGTTTTTAAAAAATCATTAGCTCCAATTTCTTCGAGTTTCTTTCTAAGCCTATTTATATTAACTGTTAGAGTATTATCATCTACAAATTCATCTGATTCCCATAAGGCTTCTATAATTTCATTTCTAGAAACTATCTTTCCATTATTTTTTATAAGAACATACAATATTCTACTTTCATTTTTACTAAGTTCAATTTTTTTATCTTTATAGATAGCTTCACTAGTAGATAAATTATGTTTAAGATTCTTGTATTCTAAAATATCTAAATCTACACTATTATAACTCCTCCTTAAAATAGATGAAATCCTAGCTAAAAGTATTTGAGTATTATATGGCTTAGTTATAAAATCATCTGCTCCTAAATTCATACTCATAAGCTCATCAACTTCACTATCCCTACTAGTTACTACTATTATCGGAACATCACTTTTCTTCCTTATTTCTCTACATATATAATATCCATCATAATAAGGTAAATTTATATCTAATAAAATTAAATTACACTTAGATTTTAAAGCATCTTCTACTATATTTTCAAAATCTACAGAATAACTAGTTATATATCCATATTTATTTAGAAATGTGATTAGCTCATTTCTTATTTTTTCTTCATCTTCTATAATAAAAATCTTTTTTGTATCCATATGTCACCTTCCCCTAACAATAGTATTTACATATATAAGTTGTAATAAGGT
>JAHAIU010000445.1 GCA_018372555.1 Clostridium sp. | reverse complement strand
ATTTTACTGTCATATCAAGGCTCATTCAATCAAAGTAAATACGTGGAAAAAAGAGTATTTTTCTATACTTCAAATTGCTTTAAAGTATAGTATTTATGCGGACAATCAAAAATTAGATAAAGAATATTCTTCTAGTCAAATATTTGTAGGATTTTTAATCATCTATTTCATCCATATTAGTTATATCTATAGCATTTTCATCATTTAAAGAAGTAGCTTTAGAGTTTGTTTTATTTTCTGATAAATCAGGTAAAACTTCATTTATTATGGAAGAAGGATTTATATTTAGTTTATCTTTATTAAGAAAATCTTTTAAAGTACTTGATAAATCTATGCCTGTTAAATCCTTTAAAACTTCAAATCCATTAGCAGCTACATCAGTTACTATTTTTGAAACCTTTGAAGCACCCTGGTTTCCACCATTATCTATAACAGTTAATTTATCTATTTGTTCTAGTGGACTTGCAACTTCCTTCATTACATCTGGTAATCTATTTACTACCATTTCAACTATTGCTGCTTCTCCGTATTTAGCCATAGCTTCAGCTAATTTATCTTTAGCTTCAGCTTCAGCAAGACCCTTAGCTTTGATTGCCTCAGCTTCAGCAAGTCCTTTTGCTCTTATAGCCTCAGCTTCAGCAAGGGCTTGTAGTTTTCTAGCATCAGCTTCAGCTTTTGCCTTTACTCTTATAGCTTCAGCTTCAGCCTCAGCCTCTCTAATTGCTTGAATTTTATGAGCTTCAGCAGCAACTTCTACCTCATATTTTCTTGCGTCTGCAGGTTTTTTAACTTCAGCAATTAATTTCTTTTCTACAACTATAGCTTCCTTTTCTGCAAGAGAAGCTTGTTGTTCAGCTAATAATGCATTATTTTCAGCTTCTTGCAATTTATAAGCTACGTCAGCATTAGCCTTTGCTTTGTCTTGTTCTGCTCTAAAAGATTCTAATTTCAATTTTTTATCTCTTTCACTTTGAGCTATTTCTGTTTCGGATTCAAGCTTTGCTTTTTGTCCTTCTCTAGTAGCTACAGCAGTTTTTATTTCAGTATCTCTTTTTCTTTCAGCTTCTGCTATATCTGCTTCAGACTTAGCAGCTGCAATTTGAGGCTTAGCTCTATTTTCTAAGTAGCCTCCTTGAGTACTAATTTTTAATATTGTATAAGAAATCAACATTAATCCCATGGAACCAAGTTCATTTCTAATATCATCTTCAATTCTTTGCTCAAAAGATGATCTGTCTTCATTAATTTGTTCTACTGTTAAAGTAGATACTATACCTCTAAGTTTACCTTCTAATATTTGTTCAACTATAGTTCTAATAACATTAACAGTATTTTTTTCGCCTCCATTAGAAAATTGCTCAACTGCTTTTAAAACATTTTCAGCGTCGTTTCTAACCTTAACAACAGCAGTACCAACAATATTGACAAATATACCTTGTTTAGCAGGTGCCTCACTTACATCTGTAGTCATAGATATATTTTCTAATGAAATAGTTGAAGATGTTTCTAATAGGGGAATCATTAATCCTCCTTTCCCTAATAGAACTCTTTTTCTTAACCCCGTAATTACCATAGCCTTATCTGCAGGAACTCTCTTCCAGAAAGATAAGAATAATATTATTACTACTAAAGCAATAATAATATAAGGTAAGTACTCCATAATAGTACTTAAAACATTATCCATAAGTATCCTCCCAATTATAAATTATCAATACAATTTTATCATAAATTTATAAAAAATACCAAAG
>JAHAIU010000045.1 GCA_018372555.1 Clostridium sp. | reverse complement strand
AAGTTTTACTATTTGAAGGCTTTGAATTTGATTTACTATTCATTTTTCCAGATGGTTTTGAAGAAGATTTTGACTTAGAACCTTGTTTACTTCTATTTGAACTTCCTCTTGCTATTGCTTCTTCTCTTTTCATCTTAGCCATATATCTATCAGCCTTTGATTTAATTAAGCACTTTGGCCCATTTCCTATTAAATCTTCTCTTCCAGCCTTAACCAAAGCATCATGAACTAAGTTATAGTTCTTAGGATTCTTAAATTGAAGAAGAGCTCTTTGCATAGCTTTTTCTTCTCTAGTCTTTGGAATATATACCTCTTCACCTGTTATTGGGTTAATTCCTGTATAGAACATAGCTGTTGATAAAGTTCCTGGCGTTGGATAGAAATCTTGAACTTGTTCTGGTTGATACTTTGTATCTCTTAAATACTCAGCAAGTTCTATTGCTTCATTTAATCCACTACCTGGGTGGCTTGACATTAAGTATGGAATTAAATATTGTTCCTTACCTAATTGCTTATTTATCTTAAAAAACTTTTCTCTAAACTTATCATAAGTATCACCTGCTGGCTTACCCATATATTTCAAAGTGTTTGCTGCAACATGTTCTGGAGCAACTTTTAATTGTCCACTTACATGGTGCTCAACAAGTTCTCTAAAGAAAGTATCATTTTTATCAGCCATTATATAATCATATCTTAAACCTGAACGTACAAAAGCCTTCTTCACTTTAGGTAACTTTCTTATTTTTCTAAGTAACCCTAAGTATTCACTATGATCTACTATTAAGTTCTTACATGGTTTTGGAGTTAAACATTGTTTAGATTTACATGCACCTATAGTAAGCTGTGTCTTACAAGCAGGCTTTCTAAAGTTTGCTGTCGGGCCTCCAACATCATGAATATATCCCTTAAAGTCTTTAAGATTAGTTATTTCAACTGCTTCATCTAAGATAGAAGCTTCACTTCTACTTTGTACTGCTCTCCCTTGATGGAAAGTTATAGCACAAAATGAACAATTACCAAAACATCCTCTTGAACTAACTATACTAAACTTTACTTCTTCTAAAGCTGCAATTCCACCAAATTCATCATATATAGGATGACATTCCTTAGTATATGGAAGTGCATATACCTTATCAAGTTCTTCTCTAGTTAAAGGCATTTCTGGTGTATTACATACTACATATTTATCACCATGCTTTTGAACTAACATCTTACCTCTTACTGGATCTTGCTCTTCATATTGAATTTTAAAAGCTTCAGCATATTTCATTTTATCCTTTGTTACTTCATTCTTTGATGGTAATAGCTTATAATCACCATATATTTCATCTAATGAATCTATAGTATATGTAGTACCATTAACGTGTCTAATATATTTAGCTTCAAATCCATCATTCAAAGCATTAGCAACTTCAACAATTTGCTTTTCACTCATTCCATATATTAAAAGATCTGCTCCACTATCTATTAATATAGAATTTCTTACATTATCTCCCCAGTAATCATAGTGAGCCATTCTTCTTAAACTTGCCTCAACTCCGCCTATAACTACATTAATATTTTTATATGCTTCTCTTATTTTATTACAGTAAACTATTGTTGCCCTATCTGGTCTTGCTCCCATTTTACCACCTGGAGTATAAAGATCCTTTTCTCTAGGTCTTTTGCTTACAGTATAATGGTTAACCATGGAATCCATGTTTCCTCCATTAACTAAGAAAGCAAGCCTTGGTCTTCCAAGCTTCATAAAATCATCTACACTATGCCAATCTGGTTGTGGAATAATACCAACCTTATACCCTGCATCTTCTAAGACTCTAGAAATAATTGCTGTTCCAAAGCTATGGTGGTCTATATAGGCATCCCCTGTAACTATGATAAAGTCACATTGATCCCATCCACGTTCCTTCATATCTTCTTTGCTTATTGGTAGAAATCTATTATTTGACATTTAAACACCTACTTTTTAAATTAAAATGTAAAATTTAAAATTAAAGATTAAATTATTATAGAATTTATTTCATTAAGTTTTCTTAAACTAAAGTTAATCTTTTCTCATATCAAAATTATCATTTCGCTAATTGATTATAACATTATAAGAGAATTTTATCATTTATTTTTTTTAATTTACATAATGTTACAAGCTATATATTGCATATTTAATCACATATATCATTACGAATCCACTTATTTATAATTTTGCATCCTAATAAAGCTTTTGCTACTGATATACATAATGTTATTAAAGAAAATAAAAGCCTATAGAGTATTTACATAACTACACTCTATAAGCTCTATAATTTTGACTACTATTTATTAACTGAAACTTTATCACTTTTATTTAAGGATACTTTAGTACTGTGACTATATCTAGAATCTTTGTTTATTGCTATTATTAATATAATTAATGCTACTGCTAAGAGTAATACTAAAGATTGAATATATGGCATAAAATTATAACTACCTTTTTGCCAGAAATCAACGAAGTCACCTGCTACATAGGTTGTTGGGAATAAATATGCTGCCTTCATTAAAGGTGCTGGGAAATCTTTTGCTTGAACTCCAAACATACCACTTAAAATCATTATTCCAAAATATAGAATCATAGTAATTGCATAAGTTGGTCCAAATTTCTTTATAATTAAAGAAATACCATGAGATAAAATAAAGAATATTATAGCAAGTAAATATAATGAACCTATTAAAACTAAAGCTGAGCTTAAGGATGGAACTTGTATATCTAGTGCTATAAAAGATACTATTGTATATATAGTTAATGCTATTGTCATAAAAATTAAATATGCAATTATCTTAGATGCTACTAAAGTCCTTTCTTTATATCCAAATAGTCTAAATCTAAGAGGAATATTTTTTTCAAGTTCTTGAGAAAAAGTTGCTGAATATCCAATAAAAACTGTAGCTAGAGGAATCATCATGCTATTACTTATAAAAATATTTGTAATTACTGACGCTCTTGCTTCTTCAGGAACCTTCCCACCAATTATTGCTCCTAAGAAAACTGACATAAATATTGGAAAGATAACTCCAAAAACCACTGTAAATATATTGCCTACTATATTTCTTAACTCATATTTAACTAAACTACTTTTAACTAATTGTCCTTTCATTTTAAGCTACCTCCTCACTCTTTGCCTTATTCTTTGCATTTATACTCATTATTTCTATATCTGAGTTACTTCTCTTAAAGCTTATATCATTTTCAATTAAAAGCTTAGCTACTTCTAATTCCTCTTCAATACTCATGCAAGAAACTGCAATTAAGTGATCTGGAGATTTAATTTTTCTAAAGTTTTTAGTTATTTCTATATTTTTATCATTATTAGCTAAAATAATTATTGATTTACCACAGTACTTTCTAAATAATTCTTCCTTATCTCCAAAATCTACTACTCTTCCCTTTTCTAATATTAATATCTTATTAGTTAATTGCTCTAACTCCTCATAATAGTGAGAAACTATACATATGGTAGTATTTTTATTTCTGTACCATTCTTCGATTTTGCTCATTAGCTGTTGTCTTGTTTCAAAATCAAGCCCTGAAGTAACTTCATCAAAGAAAGCTAAAGGTGCATCTTGAATTAGCACTAAGATAATAGTAAGTCTTTGCTTTTGTCCTCCAGAAAGTGCGCTATACCTTTTATTTAAACAAGAATTAAAATCAAAGAAATCAATTAATTCTTGAAGCTCTTTATTATTTTTTATCTTTGTATCTAAAATCGCTTCAATAATATGCTTAACTGCCATTGTATCAACATAATTATTAAACTGCATATGTGCTGACATTTCTTCTGGTTTTACCTTTGTATTTATTGAACCATTATATTTAATAAGTCCTAATATTGCCTTTACTAAAGTCGTCTTCCCTGCTCCATTAGATCCTATTATCCCAATTCTATCTCCACTCTCAAACTTTATAGGACTTTTAATTAATAATGCCAATTCTTTTCCGTACTTAACCTCTAAATTATTTATACTTATCATTATTATTCCTCCCTTTTACTAGATTCCATAGTTTAAGTATAGTTTCTTCCTATGAATTTCATATGAATATGCTGTGCAGATTCTCTGTAGCTTTATTTCATATGTGTAGCTAGTTATTAAAGTAAACTATAGCCTTAACACCATTACTAATATTAATTATTTCAATCTTATACCCTAAAAGATTAGAATAATAATATGCTATATATAAACCTAAGCCTCTTCCCCTAATTTCTGAATTGCTTGATACAAAGGCATCAAAAATATTAGGCAATAGTTCTTCATCTATATGAGCTCCGTAGTTAATAATTTCTAAGTTATTTTTTTATAATGTAATTCTTATATCATTATTTCTATTAGTATAATTAATTGCATTATTAATTAAATTATCTATTATCTTATAGACTAAGTGATAATCTGTCTCTAACAGAATATCATCACCTTCAAAGCTTACATTAATAAACTTTTCTTTTATTCCTATTTCATGTTCAAATAATATCTCATCTATTAATACCTTAATATTTATTATCTTCTTATTTACATCCTTATTATTAAGATTTAAATTTTCATCTATAATTTTTCTAATAGATAAAAGTTGTAACTTAACCTTAGGCAAATATTCCTTTGTATTTTTATACTTCCCTACTTCATCAATCATACCTTCAACAAGAAGGATAGCTGCTGCAACTGGTGTTTTTAATTGATGAGAAGATGCTCTTAAAAATATATCTTGCCTTTTATTTTCTAATACTAACAATTTATTTTTCTCTTCTAAATTAATAAAGCTTTCATTTAGTTTGCTATATAACCCATTTAATGTATCACCTAAAAAAGCTATTTCATCTTCACCCTTTATTTCAATAGGTGATGCTTCATTTATATTGTTTTCTTTAATAAATTCTGCGTGATTTGCAAGTTTCTTAATTGGAATTATTATTTTTCTTGAGAAAAAGTGAGTAAAAACTAATAATATTAAAATAAGAACAGCTATTATCATAGGTAAGCTTTGTAATACTATAGCTCTAATATCTTCAATTTTAGGTGTCATTACAGATAATAATGATACAATTATCTCCCCATTATCAATTGTAGTTGCAAAATATGCTGTAAAATAATTTACTCCATCAAAACTATTAAACTCATAAATTACAGTGTCATCTAAAAAAATATTCATTTTACTTGTACCTTCATTAAATACATTCTTATTATTACTTTCAATAAACTCAAAACTCACTGGCAAGTCTTTAAGAAAAACTTCTTGATTAAAACTTTTCTTTAAAGTATCAAAAAGTCTTTCAAAGTAATCATCATTATCTTTTATTTCCTCCATATTCTTTGAGTAATATCTAAGTTCATCTAATAAATTATTTAATTCATTATCTTTAATAGTAATTTTAGTTGAACCGAAAGTATTGGATGCATATATATTACTGCCACTAGATGGTATTCTAACACTAAGAGTTGCTGTTGGATTAGGAGAATGTATATTATCATAATTTTTATCCTTTATATATTCTTCATGAATTCCCTTTATAGCTTGATAATTACTTTTTCCTTGATAATCAATATATAAAGAAGGTAACATTATAATAAAATAAACTAGTATAAGTGAGAGAATAATACCTGAAAGTATTGAACTATATATAAATGTCTTTTTAGACAAATTCATTAAATTCCCTCCTTATTAAACTGATACCCAACTCCTATAACCGTTTTTATATAATTATGAGGTAGTTTTTTTCTTAAATTTTTAACATGAGCATCTATAATCCTATCACTAGAAATATAATCCTCATTAAATATCTTCATTATTAATTGCTCTATTAAAAACCCTATTCGGCTCCTTCATTAATGTCTGCAATAATAAAAATTCACTTAAGGTTAAATGTAAGCTTTCCCCCATATAATAAGCCTGATATGTTTTATCATCTATATAAAACTCATTATTATCATTATCAATATCTTTCTTAATAAGACTCCTTCTTAAAATAGCTTCTATCCTCTTTAATAGTAATAAAGGTGAAAAAGGTTTGATTACATAATCATCAGTTTTTAAATTAAAAGCCTTTAATTGAGTTTGCTCATCTCCAAGAGCTGTAAGCATAATGGTTGCTATATCTTTTTTGCTTTTATTTATATATTCTAGAACTTCTATGCCAGTTATTTTAGGCACCATTATATCTAAAATAGCTAAATTAAAATCATTCTTTTTTAACATCTTAATGGCCTCTTCTCCATTAGATACACAAGTAACATCATATCCTTGCATCTTCATATATTCAGTTGTAACTTCTAATATATTTGGCTCATCCTCTAAAAATAAAATCTTAATCATAATTTTCCACTCCCCTTATGCTAATTTATAAAATAATTATACAATAAATGGAATAATATTAATAATTTAATGTTGTCCTCTTCATAGCTTTGTAATCATAACTTAATTATAATTTTTCTCTATGAATTTAGTATGAAGATAGCATGTAAATTTTAAATGCAAAGCATTCTTTCATTCTTTAATTCATAAAATGTTATGCATTTTATGACAACTTATATAATAATTCCTTATAATATTATCCTTAATTCTACTAATACTATATATGAGTATATTTTAGGAGGTATTAATTATGAAAAGTCAAAATAAAAAAGTCCATTCTAAAGATAATTATCTAAAGAATGGAACTAAATCTCAAAATCAATATGCTAAAAATCACTATAATTTTACTACTGAAGAACCTGCTCTTAATGAAAGTGGAATTGAAGCTAAGAAAAAAGGATTTTAGTTGCTATGACAAAATTAAGAATTAATAATTTATACTTAAGGAAAAAACTCCTTAGGTCGTTTTAAAAATTAAGAGGCTGTAAATTACAGCCTCTTATTAAAATTTAATAATCATTAATATACTTATTTTTTAATTATCTTACTTATCTGATTTGATAACTTTCAATAAAGTTAATACTAATTATAACATTCTAAATTTATCCTTTTAAAATAACTTCATCTGTTCATCTTCTATTTTTGTATAAGTTGATACTAAAACTTCTTTTTCTTCATCACCTACAATATGATTTGATTTTAATAATCTAAGTCCATTCTTCAATTTTGAATTAACTAAATTCAATACATATATATTCTCAAATCTATTATAAATTGAATCTCCTCCAAGTCCAGTTAAGCATATAAGTTGAGTATTACTTCTTTTAGCAATATCTATTAAAGGCTTTAAAAGATGTGCTGCATTAGTTTGAGCAAAAGGATTATCCATAATTAATACTTTACTTTCTTCTTTCCTAGTAAATATATCTTTATCTTCTTTTCTCATATATGATAATAAACTTGATAAAATTACAAAGGCAGATAGGAATCCCTCTCCCCCTGAATTCTTAGAGACATCATCCCAACTAATTTGTTTTTGTTTATTCTCTTCTATTTTATACAATTTAATATTTATGCTGCTAATAACTACAACTTCATCATATAACTTAATTATATTTACTCTATTATCTATTAACTCACTAATATTTTCATTTTTCTCTAATAAATCTATACACTGATTTCTTAAAGTTTCAACAAAACCTTTTATTCTTAATTTATAAACTTCCTTATTTTCTTCCCAATCAGGTTGAATAATATTTAACATTTTTACTCTTTTACCATTAATATCAATAGATGAATTGTTATCCAATTGGCTAATATTTTTATGAACAATTGAAATATATTCAATTATATTATCTATAATATTATTTCTCTCTTTATTTATTAATTCTATATCTTCTTTTAATTTTTCTATGATTGTATTATAAGATTGTAATATTATATTTAGCTGAGCAATAAACTTTTCTGGATTGTTTACAAAGCTTAATAAGCCTGCTATAGATTCCTTAAATAATGAATCTCCAATAAAAACTTCTTCTTTACTTAATCTTTCTACAATTCTCTCTAAATTTCTATTTGCTTTATTAACATTTTCATTATTTATTCTATTATCTCTATTTAACTTACCTATGTATTCTTTTAAATTAATATCATCTAAATTTAATTCTATAACTTCTGTTATTTCAAAATCAAATTGCTCTAAAGAATTTGAATATATTCTTAAATCATTAATAATTTTATTCTGCTCTTCTTTCTTTAAATATAATTCTTTTTCCTTTACCGATAATCTTGCTAGCTCTTCATCAAAATTTTTATTAAAAATAACATTTCTTTCTTTAAGCTCAAAAGTATTTACTAGCTTTTTAGTTTCTTCTTTTAAATGCTTAATATTAGTTTCTATCTCTCTACCTTCAATCTCTAATTTACTTATCTCTTTCTTAATATTATTTATCTCTTTAGAATATTTATCTATTTCATTTTCAGCTTCAATAGTTCTTGAATAATTAGCAGTAACATTTATATAATCTTCATCTACTAATTTATAATTTGAAGCTGTATCTGTTAATTTATTTTGAATTTCTAAATATTTTTCATTAATTTTTTTTTGTTTTTCTATTAATTCTTCATAAGAATTCTTTATTTCTGATACTAAAGCATCATATTCAGATTTTAAATCTTCCAAATCTTTTTTTATAATATTTCCATTTTCATAAGAAGAATATTTTTTAATATCAAGTTTAACTTTATTTAATGAATCATTGCAATTTCTAATAGACTCCTCTTTCCTCTTTAATTCTTTTAAAGTTTCCTCTAATAATATTTCTTCATTTTTAATTGATTCTATAACTATTTTTAACTTTTCTTCATTTTCATCATAAGCTTTCTTATTCTTTTTATAGTCATCATATTCTTTACATAGTTCAAGATAGTCATCATTTTTATTATTAAATTTTATTATTTGATGCTTTAAGTTATCTATTATTTCTAAACTCTTTTTAATTTCATTTTCTAATTCACCTAATTTATTATTTAGTGATATTATATCCTTTTTATTTGTTAGAATCTTTTCATTAATATCAGCTATTTCTGATATTAATTGGTTATATACTTTTTTACTTAAAGATGATTCTTTTATAGAAGCTTTTTTGTTAACATATAGTTCATTTGCATACTCTTTTTCTGATATTTTTTTACTTAATCCCGCTATACCTTCCTCATATTCTTTTATTAATTTTTCTAATTCTTTTTCATCTAAAAGCTTATTATTAAAGGAAATATAAAAATTAACTCCATTAAACTCTATAATACTATAATTATTATTATTTAAACCTTCCTCTAATTTTTCTCTATCAATAACTGCAATAGGAGTTGATGTAAAAGCTTCAAGCCTTTCTTTTTTTAATATCTCTATTTTGTTTCTATCCATAATTAATGAATAAGGAATAAATGGATTTTCTTTTACAATAGCTTCATTTTTTTCTTTTGAATACCCATTATTCTTTAGCCATTTCATTCCATAAACAATATCTATATCTCTTTTATTTAATTCTATTTCAAGTTCTTTTGGTATCTCTAAAACTTTACCTGCTTTTAGCATATTTAGTTCTTTATTTTGTTTATCATAAATCTTATTAAATTCTCTTATATCATTATTTAATATTTGAATTTTTTTCTCTAATTTCTCAATAATTATATCTTCATTAAAAATTATACTTTCATCTTCACTTAAGTACTTTAATATATCTTTTCTTTTTTCAAGTTCATTATCATACTCTATTAACTTTTTATTTTTATAATCTAATTCCAATTCTAACTTACTTATTTGATTACTTTTAATATCCTTTAATGATCTTTTTGATTTAACTTCTTCATTTAAATCTGAATTTTTCTTTTCTTCATCAACTTTTTTCTTATTAAGTAAATCTATAGAATCAATAATTTCTCTAGATAATAATATTAAATCCTCATTATTATAATAGCCCGTAATATTTCTTGATAAACTTTCTTCATATCTTTTATTAAATTTTTCTTCAGTTTTATTATAACTATTTAACTTTTCCTTTAATGAACCAGTATTCTTATTTAAATTATTTTGAAAACTTCTATTACTTTTTATTGACGCATTTAAATTTATTTGTTTATTATCTAAAGTATATTTTTCCTCTTTTAGTACAGATAACTCTTCTTCTAATTTATTTACCTCTAAATTTAATAAATTAAAAATAGAAAATCCTAAATCATTTATTCTAGGTTCTTTATCTCCTTGCTCTTCTTTTATAACTTTTATTTTATTTTCTACTTCTAATAGCTCTTTAGATGTATTTCTATAGTCTTTGTAAATTTCTGCACATCTTAATATATTTCTTTCCCTATTTAATAAATCTACTTTTTCTTCAATCTTTTCTTTTTCTCTATTATCACTATTAATTTTTTCATTAATAACATCTAACTCATCTAAAAAATTATATATTTTCATAGATAGTTCTTCATACTTAATTTCTCTTTTTTCATTAAGTACATTTTCTATTAAAACTTCAATATCCTTTAAAATATTTTTCTTAGATAAAATCTCATCATAAAAGTATTTTTTTGAATTAGCTATCTTATTTTCATGACTTTCCTTAATTAAAATCATTTCTTTAAAATTATTAGCTATTTCTAAAATTTCTATAGATTTTTCATTAAATAACTCTATTTTGTTTCTTCTATCTATATTACTTTTATTAGTTTTATATTGAATAATATATCTCGTTATTATTTCCTTATAATTTTTTATTCTATCTTCATCTCTACTTAACTTCTTTTCTATAGTTGGTAAAAACCAATTTTTTATTAGTCCTTCTGAATTTTTAGCTTCCTTAAATAATTCAGATAATCCAGATTCCTTTAAATTAATTTTCCTAATAATATTTTCCCACTCTTTATTATCAATTCCATATTCCTGTAGTTTATTAAAATATGCCTTTGATGTAGTGTAATTATTCATATCATAATAATTGAAATTATAATTATTATCTTTCTTTAAATCTTCAAATAGCTTTTTTGAATTAGCAAAACTCTTTATTCTTCTGTGTTGACCATCCTCTTCTATTACCGGAATTCTCTTTATATCATATTCATTTTTATTCTTATATTCATAAATAAAATTAATTATATCTAACTTATCCTTTGAATTTTCATCTGATGATGACTCTTTTTTTCTAACCATCATTCCTGTTAATAAATAACCTGCATTATCTTCTAAATTCCATTCAACTAATATGTATGTAGGAGTTTTACTAGTAAAGTAACTTTCAAAAGGTCTATCCCCTAAATCTCTATGTCTTCTATTAACAAATGGTGCCATCATCATTTGAACTAAAACTGATTTTCCTCCACCATTTCTTAAATTGAGCATAGTATTATCACCATCAAAATAAAATGTTTCATCATCTATTTTCATAGTATTATTATTGTAATTTAAATTTACAATTCTAATATTATTTATATTACTCATATACTTCCTCTCCTAATGCTCTAAGAACTCTATTATAATTATTTTTATTTAATAAATGCCAATCCATAAAATCATCTAATTTTTGAGTTGTTTTTACCATATCATCATTTTGAATATAATAAATTAATCCTTGTTTGTCTAAAAAGCTTAGTATAGTATGTACAAAACCTTCTTTGGTTGTTTTAGATGTACTTTTTTTATCACTAGCTTTTAAAGCTTCAAATCTTTCTAATATATTAGTATAAGCTATACCATTTTTCTCTTCATCAACTTCACTAAATCTTTCAACACCTTCTCTTAACTTATCAGTTATAATGTTTAAAAACTCTCCAACCTTAATAAAATCTCTACACTTACTGCTAAACCCTGTTGAACCATAAAATAAAACTATTAATGTTAAAATAATAAATTGTGATAAATAATAATCTTTATCATTAGCTCCTGATTTACAAAGTTCTTTCTTTAATTCCCCTTTAGAATAACCTAAAAAATCATTATCTTCTTTAGGAATTAAATATATAGTAGCTCCAAACTTCTTAACTTCACACTCTACTTCTTCTCCCGCTACTTTTACAAGGTCTGCTATATTTTCATTTTCAGAATAAGCTTTATATAGTTCTTTTTCATTTTCTTTTAATTCTTTATTTTTTAATAAATAATATAATATTTTATTACTTAACTTTATTTCTTCTATTAAATAATCCATTTATATAAACCCTCTTTTCTTATAAACTTCAAAAACTATATCAGAACAAATAAAATTTTTATAATCTCCATTTTCATCTTTTACATGTTCAAGCTTAATATCTTCTCCAAACTCTACTTTATTTATTCTAATTTCTAATATATTTGATAATAAATCATTTCTATCAATAATCTCTAATATGCTTTTATTAAGTTGAAACTCTATTTCATTATTATCAATTGAAGTTTTTCTTTCTTCTTGTAGCTCCTTAATATTTATATCTCTAACTTTTAGCATTTCAATAATAACTTCTCTAAAAATCTTTACAGTTGGTATAAGTACATCTTTCACGACTTCGCTTTCATTAATCTTATTATTAATTTCACTTAAAGTAATTTTCTCTTTCTCACATGCAAATTCTAATATTAATTCAATTATCTTGTTACATTTTTCGATACGCTCTAGCTTTTTCTTATTTTCTGCTTCTATTATATCTTCCTCATTAAAGGATAAAATCTCTTCATCATCTTCATTCTCCTTAGCTCTTACTGGCTGTTGAAAGTTAAATGCTTTATTTAAGTTATAATTTTTATCCGGATTTCTAGTAAAAAGTGATGAAAATAACAAATGAATATTATCTAATTTATTTGGATTTTCTAATATTTTATTAAATACTTCTTTTTTTATATCGAATCTTTCAATAAGAGCCATTTTGGATATATTTTCAAGTTCTTCACCATAAATTCTTTTTAAATCAAAATGACTTTTTAATATTCTTTGCTCCTCATCTATGGTTCTTCCAAGATATTCATTTATAATTCTCAAATTCATTAAACTTTCCATTTCTTCCTCATTTAAATCCTTAATATGAATATCTTTCTCTTCAAACACTTGAATTTTTTCTTCAATTGCTAATTTATGTGCTAAAAACTTCTTTTTATTATCATTTAAAATTTCTATATTTCCTTCCATCATTGATTTATACTCATCTACAGAATAAGTCAATGGAGATTCCTTAATTCTTCTTATGTCATTTTCCATCTTTTGAACTCTTCTTCGCATGTCATTAAATATATTTTTAATATCATCTAAAGCTTTATCATAAGAAGCCTTATCTAAATGAAGCTTAAATATTATTTCTTGAATAGTTAATTTTAGACTTTCTTCTACTTCTAATGTTGATAAAATCAATTCATAACCTTCATCTGTTAAAGAATAAGACACACGTCTTACCCCTTCTATATACTCTATAGAATTTTTTAAAAAACTTATATTTATATCTTCATATTCTGCTTTTTTATAATTTAAAGCTTTAAAATACATAGCTTTTCCTTCATCACAAAAAATTACATTAACAATAAACTCTGCAAGTTCTTTACATTCTTCATAAGAAATACTTTTCTTATAATATATTGAGTTTATTTCATCAATAAATTCTCCAATATCATCTATTGTACAAATTTCTTCTTTTAAAGATTGTTCCATTATATATAATAATACTGAAAACACTAAATTATCTTGCTCATATCCTTCTATAAAACCATATTTATCCCAAGTTCTTTTAGAAATACTATTTCTGAATAATAAAGAATATGCTCCTATTTTTTTCATTCTAATATGATGTTGATTTAAAAAATCTAGTTTCATTTCTCCTCCATTTGTAAATCAATGATATTTATTATCTCTTGTGGGATGTATAAATCACTTTTCAATATTTCTTCAATCTTTTTCCTATAATTCATTGAAAACTCTTTCAAAAAATAATCATTAATATTCCTATTTTGCCCATCTTTTGTTTTAGGTAAACTTTTCATATTATCAACTTTATCAATCATCTTTTTATACCCTTCTATAAAAGGTTTTATATTATATTTATTTTTAAATTTACTATAAAAATTTTCATATATGATAATCCCCTCATAATCGAGATCTCCAAAATAATACATCTTATTTTCTTTACTAGATAAGTAATCTTCAACAGATATCTCATAGTCCTTAAAAGCTTTCAGTATTCCTTTTCCTGCTCCATAAATTACTGTATCTATTTCATTACCTAAAATAGCATTAGGGGAATTTATTAAATATTTTCTCATTGTGTAATATGTATCTTTATTTTCCAATATCAATATATTTTGAGGAGTTTTTTTAGATTTTGAATAATACGCTAATGGTTCAGATGTGTCATAATAATTTAAGTACTTTAAATTTAATCCAAGATTTTTTATTATTAATTTTCCCTCTTCTTTTTGCAAAAACTTTTCTCTTCCCCATATTTGAAAGGATCTTTCATTCATAGATAAAGGTATTTTTAATAATTCTTCATTTTCTTTAATAAATGTATTTAACACCAAAATATACTCTCTATGCTCTTTATATTTATTTATATTTTTCTTATAATAACTAATATCAAATTTACTTAATATTTTATAGTCAAGTTCTTCTAAATAAACTGAATTATCCTCTTCTTCCTTAACTATCCTATATCTTTTATATAATGCTGGTTTCTTACCATTACCACCACTATTTTTAATTGCTTCTATCTCATTATTTTCTATAAGTTTTGATACTAAAATATATAAATCATTATATGTACTTACTTTATATACTTTCTCTATTTCTTCTATTGTAATCTTTTTTTTATTAAATTTATCCTTTAACTTCATAATTCCTCTCTAATCACTTAAAAGTATTATTTCTTTAAAATTACTTATACGATAATATTAAAATTCTAAATATTATATAATACTTCTTCTTTTAGCACGTCTGCCCTTTTCTAGCTTACAGAGTAGAATCTGGCAGATGTGCTTTTATCTCTTTTATTATTTATATTCATCATTCCAAAAATATCACTACCACCTGCTAATATAAAGTCATTTAAACATTCCAAAAGGCTAATAAACTCACCTTAATGATGAGTTTTCATAATTTATTATCATACTTCCTAATTTACGAATTCAATTTTCTTAACTCTTTAACTTTTTCAATATCTAATCCAGTCTTTTCAGAAATAGTCTCATCATCTAATATATCAAGTAATTTTATGGCTACTTCTTTTATCCCTTCTTTTATTCCTTCTGATTTACCTTCTTCTTTTGCTTTATCTCTCATTTCTTCTAATATAAAAGCATTTCTTGCAACCATAAGCTCAACCTCCATTTTATCCGCTTCCAATATCTTTATAGCTGAATCTGCCAATTCTTTAACCACCGTATTCTTAATCCAATTCTTAATTGCTTTAAATTCACTTTCCGAAAGAGAATTAAAATATAAAGCTATAACTTTTATTCTTTCCAAAAATTCTAAAGCATCTACCTTTTGATCTAATAAAAATATTGCAGATGTAACATTTTTACTTATTACAAGATTTTCTTTATTAAACTTCTCATCATTACTTATATCAAAAACATCATAAGTAAAATTTAAAATATTACTTCCAAAAAGCTCTTCATTATAAATCATTTTTCTAAACTCTTTAGGAACTACCCATTTTTCTTCTCCATTATATAAAACAATAGGAATTACAGCTGGTATTTTTATATTTTTATCATACTTTTTATGCCTTGCATTAACTGCGTGCTCTCTTAATATTTCACACATATAAAATAATAATCTAAGTGGCATTCTATAATCTACTGTTGATTGAAATTCTAAAAGTATATAAAAATATACCTCAGTATTATTAAGATTAGCTTTATAAACAATATCAGATTCTAACTCTTCATAATCTGCTGTTATATAAGATTTATTAACTAGTGTTAAGTTTTCTGGAATCAAATACTTAGTCCATTCTTTATCAACTAATGACTTAAATAAATCTACTGCTATTTCCTTTTTTGAATATAAATCCTTATAGCTTTTATCATGTATATGATGAATATCCTTTTTTATATTTTCACTCATTATTTTTCTTCCTTGTTTATCTTTTGTTTAATTTATTACCTTAATTATATTAAACTATTCATATCTCATCAATAATTACTACAAGTATTTGATTATTTAAATTAACTTTATGCTTTATCCTTATAAAATAAAAAAACAGATAATTATAAGGTATTAATTATTCTAACTTTATAATCATCTGCTTTAACTAAATATCATTATATTATTTAATTGCTTATTGTATATATTCTTATGCTGTAAGAAATAATATAAAGTAAAACAAAAATATAATAGTCCCTACACCAATGCCTAAGAAGATTAAACGCTTTTTCATAATTATTCCTCCTAATTATTTATCTTTAAAAACTATTTCATACTTGTCCAAATCATATTCCTTAGCAAAAAATCCAGTTAAGACTGTTTCAGCATTAGTTCGAGCATTTTTTAATAACCCATTTGCAATAGCATCTTCTTCTGCTTTTTCTTTTAAACCTCTCATAGATTCATTATTTTCTGCCATAGTAATTTTATTAAAGACACTTTCTTTCTCATGATAAACTTTAAAGGAATCTAAATCTATTTCACTACTCAATACTTTTACCTCTGGCAACTTAACTTCAATGATGTTATCATTCTTGTTCCATTCAATTTCACCAAAATTAAAACCTGCTTTAATAATTACATCATAACTATATATATACTTACTTTGTGTAAAAGGTATTGAAACTCCAAAAAAGTCTCTTGAATCATCTATAATACTTAGTTCTGTGCAATAGGCATCTTGTGTAGCAAACTCTCCAATATCTTCAAATCCAATTTTTGTAGTCTTATTATCAAAATAAATAACTGATCTTACTCCAATTAATGCAGCTAAAATAACTACTAAAATTAAAATGCCCCATTTTCCTTTTTTAATAATATACTTCTTAAAAAGATTTGATTTCTTAGTATCCATTTCTACTATTTCATTTTGTAAACTCATAAAAGCTTTCTCCCCTTAAATTTAAATTTTTTCACAATATAC
>JAHAIU010000444.1 GCA_018372555.1 Clostridium sp. | reverse complement strand
GGATGAAGGGGCATCCTCCTTTTCTATATAGTTAATAATTATGATAGTAGTTAAATTATTGCGAATATATTACAATTTTAAAATATCATTTAAGTAATGAAGTTAAATAGGTATAATTATTATTACTATAATTTTCATAGAATATGAAAAATTAAGGGGAGGATTTATGGATACTCAAATAATAATTGTACTAGTTTTAAATTTTTTTATTTCTATAATTGGAACCTTAGCTTACTCTGTAAGATTAGTTGGAGTTAGAACAGGGAAAATAGCAGTTACCTTTGCAGTATTTAATGTATTAATGTTAGTGTCAAGAACAGCAGTTACATTTCAAAGTCCATTATTAACAAAGTTTGTAGAGAGTGATTCAAGTAGTAATGAATTAGTAATGGTGTTTAATTATATAATATTAATTTCAGGAATAGCATCTATTGTTGGAGCTTTTTTAATACCTACATTTCAAAAGATGTTTAGTAAAGCTGTAAACCACTTTTCTGTTGAGAGATCTATACCCAAATTAATTATCCATAGTTTCTCAAAAACAGGAGTTAGATATATGAAGGACAGTATAGCAATACCTGTAAAGGAGAGTTTAACTAGTATTAATTTAAAGAATCTCCCTAAGAGAATTTTATTTTATAATTTTATTTCAGTGGCAATTATTACTGCAGGAGCCTTTGCGCCTATTTATGCTGGAAGTATAGCACCAGAGTTAAGGGCTACTTGTCTTTCTCTTTCACCAATTATTAATGGAACAGCAACAATACTTACATCTATTTTTATTGACCCTCACCTATCTATTATGACAGATGATGTAGTTGATGGTAAATGTAGCGAAGAAGACTTTAGGGGTTGTGTTGTAGCTATGGTTGGAAGTAAGGTAGTTGGAACCTTTGCAGCTTTAGCGTTATTTATACCAGCTGCACATATTATTGCTTTTGTTGCAAACTATATTTAAGGTAGATAAAATTGAAAATTATTATTGAATTTATTCATTTAAACTATATAATATAATTACTTTCATAATTTGAATTTTAAATACTTATATTTATTAAGAGTCAATTTTATAGAAGTGCCATCTTATAAATTGATGTTATATAGAATTAAAATTATTAGAAAGTAACTTATATACGTAATTGTTCAATATCATTACAAGGAAGAAAAATAGGAGGAAATCAAATGATTAGAAAAATAGGAAAGATAACATTATATGTAAGTGATCAAGAAAGTGCTAAAAAGTTCTGGACTGAGAAATTAAACTTTGTAGTAAAGTTTGAGCAAGAAATGGGTCCTAATATGAAGTGGATAGAAGTAGGCCCAAGTGAAGATGAATTTACAACTTTTGTTTTATATAATAAGGAAATGATGAAAAAACAAAATCCAAATACAAATGTTGAACATCCTTCAATTATTTTAAGTACTGATAATATAGATGAAACTTATGAAGAAATTAAGAATAATGGTGTAAAAGTAGGAGAAATAATGAAAATGCCATATGGCTCCATGTTTAATTTCTTTGATGAAGATGGAAACCAATATTTAGTAAGAGAAGACTAAGATTATATTTTAATAATAATATAAGTAATTTGAAATAAAAAAAGTAGAATCTGTTAAGCTGATATGAAAAAATAGCTTGATTTTTCATAGAATTACTCGCTCTTTGAAAATTATATAAGTTTGAATATTTTATTGCATGACAAACAAGCCTGCAATAAAATTGATTTTTGCAGGTTAAATAAAGGTATTAAGTT
>JAHAIU010000443.1 GCA_018372555.1 Clostridium sp. | reverse complement strand
ATTATTATTATTATTATTAACTCCTTCAGGAGTTTTTCATTAATTTTTCATTGTGCGCCAGCACTCTCTATTTCCATTCAGTTACTTCATCATTAAGTTCTGGAATTGAAGAAGATTTAAATACAGGATCTTTAATTCCAGCCTTCTTTTGAGTATTGTAATCCTCTAATGCTTTAAAGGCAATTTTACTAAGTAGTACAATAGCTATTAGATTAATTACTGCCATCAATCCCATAAATACATCAGCTAAATTCCATACTATATCCATACTTACAAGTGAACCAAAGAACACCATTAAAGCAACAGATATTCTGTAAATAGATAAATATATTTTTTTATTAGTTATAAATTGAATATTTGCTTCACCATAATAATAATTACCAACAATAGAACTAAAAGCAAATAATAAAATACATATTGAAATAAAGGTATTACCCCAAGATCCTACTTGTGAACTAACTGCCAGTTGAGTAAGTTCAATACCTTTAATGCTTCCATCAAGTGGAACACCGGATAATAGAACTATAAATGCAGTACAACTACAGATAATAAGAG
The DNA here is from genome assembly GCA_018372555.1 of Clostridium sp. Classification (GTDB taxonomy): domain Bacteria; phylum Bacillota; class Clostridia; order Clostridiales; family Clostridiaceae; genus Clostridium. Next base: position 1,203 of record JAHAIU010000443.1, on the reverse strand, counting down.
TATCTGTAAATACTCCTAGGGTTTGAATAAAACCTTGATTTACAGGGTGAGAAACTGTAGCAGTTGCAGCTGCATTTGGGGCAGAACCCATACCAGCTTCATTTGAAAATAATCCTCTTTTAATACCTTGCATTAAAGCAGCACCTATAGAACCACCAACAACTTGGTTAATACCAAAGGCATTCTCCAATATTAATGAAAGAACACTAGGAATAGCGGAAAAATTCTTTAATAATATAAACAAAGCAACTAATATATAAGCTATTGCCATAATAGGAACTAAGACACTTGATACATCGGCTATTCTTTTAACACCACCAAAGATTATTATTATTGTTACTATAGTTAAGATAAGGCCAACAATTTTAGTATCAAATCCAAAGGAGCTATTTAGTGAAAGTGCAATGGTATTAGATTGAACCGAGTTAAATACAAGTCCGAAGGATATAGTAATTAATATTGCAAAAATTACTCCCATCCACCTCTTTTTAAGACCTTTTTCCATATAATAAGCTGGGCCACCTACAAAATTAGAACCATCTTTTTCTTTATATATCTGAGCTAAAGTAGATTCTATAAAGGCTGAAGCAGAACCAATTAATGCTATAAGCCACATCCAAAATATAGCACCAGGTCCACCTATAGCTATAGCTGTAGCAACACCAGCTAAATTACCAGTACCAACCCTAGAAGCCGTGCTTATACAAAATGCTTGAAATGAGGAAATATTGTCCTTACTATCTTTAGACTTAGCTCCATCTCCAAGTAGTCTAAACATTTCTTTAATATTTCTAAATTGAACAAATTTAGTTTTAAAGGTAAAATACAGTCCAATGATTATTAACATCGCAATTAATATATAAGTCCATAATATATCATTGAATGCCAAAATTAATTCATTTAATAATTTCATATAAAAATTCCCCTTTTCTTTAGTAAAAAATTATCTAATAGATATAATATAATAATTACAATAAAAATGCAAGAAGTGAATAAAAAATATTCATAAAAATATTAAAAAACAGGTGCTTTTAGGTATAAATCAATATAAAATGAATAAATTTGAAGGTTAAAATTCAATAGTGAAAATGATAAAAAAATAAGGATGAATATAATCTAATCATCCTTATTTCTTAAAAATATTATTTAATATTATTAACCATTATTTTCAGTATTATTATCATTTCCATTTCCGTTATTATC
>JAHAIU010000442.1 GCA_018372555.1 Clostridium sp. | reverse complement strand
TAAAGCCCTAGTATTTATAGTATTAATTTTAATAAATCCTAAACTTACAATTATAAAAAATATAAAAACTCCTAAAATTACTTTCTTATTAAACAAAATAGCACCCCCTAGTTTTTATATCTAAAGGATGCTCATAAAAATTAATTTTTATTCATTATTTTATCTATTTAAGTGCTCTGCCACAATTCTCGCAATATATTTTGCAGTTAATTTTGCTTCTTGTGCTGCATTTATATTTGCTCCTACTTCTATAAGAACCATATTATCACTTAAGCTATAATTTATTGATGTTGCTGCAATTTCATATTCAAAAGTATCTCTAATTATTCCAGGAAACAAAGTATTAGCTGTATTATATAATTTATCCACTAAAGCTTTATTAGCCTCATATCTAGAACTATTTTGTCCCGTAACAAACATCATCTTAGCTAAGTTTTGATTATTTATATTAACTGTCACTGCATCTTTATTAGCAACGCTATCTCTATGCAAGTCTATTATAAATTTAAAATCTCCATATTCATTCAAATAACTTTTAAGAGTTTCATTAGATCTTGCATAGCTATCATTATAAGAAACACTATGATTTGTCTTATCATGAATTACTGATATTCCATATCCCTCTTCAAGCTCTTTTGCTAAAACGTCTCCTACTCCAGCAACATTAAAGTTATTATCTGTAGTATCTCTTTCTGCTTCAGCATAGTTTTCTGTAGTATGTGTATGGAATATAAGAACTTCTGGCTTTGAGTTATCTAATGTTTTCTTCAAACTCGGGTCATAAGCTGCACTTACCTGATTAAGCTCAGCAACTTCTTCTGGGGTCATTTTAGCTATACTATTATTATTTAAGGAAAATGGTGTTAACTTACTAATAGGAGTTCTTAATGAATCATTTCCTAATATACTGCTAAATAAGCTAACTTCTTTAGCAACTATGCTATATCCATTCATCCCCTTTATTCCTAAAGCTTCAAGAACAACATTTTTTAATGATAAATGATTATCAGCATATTGAGCCTCATCATATATTTGAGTTTCTACTAATGGAACTGAAAAGTTAAGCATCTGCACATATGCAAAGCCACCTCTTTCTCCATAATTGTTAATGATATTAACAGACCTTATTAAAAAAATTATAAAAGCTATTATAATTATAAAATATCCAACACTAAAATTACTTTTACCAGCTCCTGAACTACCACCCCTTTTTAAATTTTTTCTAGGTAATCTTTGTCCTAAAGAATACATGCAACTCCCCCTTCCTCTATTATTTATATTAAGAGAGTTACATAATTATTAATAAATTTATAAAATAAATATATTAATTTTAAGTATGATTATTTTAATTCATAAATTTATTTATATCCTCCATATCAAGGTTGGGTTGTATTGCCATATTAATACCATTAGCTATTACTTTAGATAAAGATTCAACTACAGTATCTACTTCTTTTGGAGTTACCATTAAATCACCAAAAGAAGGATTTAATATTTCCCTAATTAAATTGTTTTTCTCCATTCTATCCATAGAACTTAACATCTTATAAAATTCAGTGCCACTCTTAGCTTGCCTTGATAATTCATCTATTACTAAATCTATTGTATCATTAGCTATTGTTGCTGCATGAACTACTGTAGGTACTCCTATTGCAATAACTTTAACACCTAAAGATTCCTCATTAATCTTCATCCTATGATTTCCAACTCCAGCTCCAGGTGATATTCCACTATCACTAATTTGAATAGTTCTATTTACCCTCTC
>JAHAIU010000441.1 GCA_018372555.1 Clostridium sp. | reverse complement strand
ATCACTTATTTTAAGCATAGCTACATCTTGATTTTCATCATAATTTATAACTTTAGCTTTAACTTCCCTACCATCTGATAATGTTACTGTTACTTCCTTCGCTCCTTCAATAACATGGTAATTAGTTAAGATATAGCCTTCTTCGTTTATAATAAATCCTGATCCAATACCTTCTGTTTCTTTAGGTATAATTCCACTATAATCTACAACCCCACTAACTGAAACTATAACAACAGCTGGTGCAACTTTATCAAAAGCTTGGCTTGCAGTTAATGACTCCACATCACTATCAAATGTTGCTGGATTCGGTGTTCCTGTATATCCATTAGATGTAGAAGATTTATCACCCTTCATTATATAATAAACACTTCCACTTCCTATAGCTCCTCCTAATAGTCCAGTTATTAATGATAGTGCAATTACTTTAAAAATTCCACCCTTCTTTTTCTTCTTCGGCTTCTTAGAAAGATTGTTTATTGGATGAACATAAGAGTCTTTCTCATAGGCCCTATCTTCCTCAATGTAATCTTCTTTTACATAGTCTTTTTCTACATAATCCTCTTCTATATAGTCTTCTTCTATATGGTCTTCCACTATTTCTTCATTTTTTTCCTCTGTAACATCTTCATATTTTTCGACATCATATATATTATTATCTTCGTTCATACTAAAAGCCTCCTAAAAAATTAATAATTCCTATTACAATTATTAATATAACCCTTCTTTGTGACAATTATATGGCACATAAGAAAAAAGTTAACATATATAGTTTGCTTATTACCATCCTTTGTTTGGTTTATAACAAATCTATATATATCAACTCTAATAATATGCTATTCTTAGCTATTCTTATTCCTTTTTTCTAATCTTTCTATTTCATTTGCCTGCTTTACAACTTGTCTTATTCCTGTAACTACTGTATCAGGTTCATACATAGAAACTAAATCCTCTTCATAATCAACATTATATATCTTAGTTAAAGATTCATCCCCTAATTTCCCCAATACTTCTTGTCCATCTTTAGCAATTAAGTAAAATGGTTTCCCACTAAAAGCCCTTTCTTTTTGGATATCTATGTTCCCAGATGTAATAGTTTTATACTCATTGTTTACTGCTTTATTATATGATTTTTTTGTTCTATGTACTTTAAATTCTTCTAACTCTTCTCCTGATAGCTTTTCTTCAAATTCATCTGTATCACAAGTTAAATTCACTTTGTCCATAAGAGTAGTAAGCCCTATACTTGATCCAAAGCTTTCTATGTTTCTTCTAATATTATTGATAATTAAACTCTTTTTAAAATCTTTAGAGTTTATTGTATCTTCAACTAAAGGATTTACTAATACAACTCCTGAAACTAAATCTGGATATTCTTTAGCAAATTCCGTAAGCACTAAACTTCCATACTCTTCTCCAACTAAGATATATGGGGCAGAGGCCGCTGATTTTCTAAGTAATATTCTTAAATCTTCTGCTTGCTCCTTTGGGGTCTTTTGTTTACTTGCATCACTGAAACCATAACCACTCCTGTTATACACAAAGGTATTTAAGTCCCCATACTCATCATCTAGTATATTAATTACTTCATTCCATTGATTTAAATTACTTCCTATATTACCATCAAAAACTACAGTATATTTCCCTTCGCCTTTAAGTTTGTAATCTAATCTTTTATCATCTACTCTTGCATAATCGACTCTTTCTTTTAAAGTTTCTTTTGCAATAAAGTTACTTATTCTTTGATATATAAAACCTATTGCTAAGGCTATTAATA
>JAHAIU010000440.1 GCA_018372555.1 Clostridium sp. | reverse complement strand
TTTGCTCAAATTACTTTGAGTCTTAATTTTAAGACTTAAAAGAATTGCTGGTTTATTTTACTTAACTTTATTCTGTTCAATTTTCAAAGACCATTTTCTGTACTCTTGCTGTTTTCTTTGTTTCTGCTGAGCACATGACATATAATATCACTATAATTAGACAACCATTCCCCTAAATACCTTTATATTTTTAAATTATATATATAATAGTATAAAATTCTTCTTCTTTCTTTCTTTTTCTATTATTGATACACCTGGATAAGTTAATTATAATTATTTTATATTTTTATCTTTAATCTTATAAAATAACTACTAACTAATAGTATAAAGATTAAATTTAAATCAAAAAATAAAACCTTTAAAAAAGTTTAATCAACGCCTATTTGATTAACATTCAAAAGCCCTTAATTATTTGACCTTTAAAATTTAAGTAAGGATTTGGCCTTGAATTTTTATAGCTAAATAAAAAGATATATACATTATAATAAAATTATAATCTATAAAAAAATAAGGGGAAGCCTTTCAACTTCTCCCTCTTTAATTTCTTATTATTAAATTATTTCTTTAATTCAGCTTTTATAGCATCAGCAACGAATTGTACATTTGTTCCAACTATAACTTGGATGTTGCCTTTTCCAGGTCTAATAACACCTCTAGCTCCTAAAGCTGTTAATTTCTTGTCTACGATTATAGAGTTATCTTTAACACCTAATCTTAATCTAGTTACACAATTATCTACTGATACTATATTGTCTCTTCCACCTAAAGCTTCAATATAAGCCTTAGCTAATTCTCCCATATCTCCAGAAATTACAGTGTTTTCAGTTAATTCATCATCATCTTCTCTACCTGGAGTCTTTAAATCAAACTTAGTAATTACAAATCTAAATGATACATAGTAAATTAATGCAAATACTAAGCCTATTGGTATTAACCATAATGGATTTTGTGCCATTGGTGCCTTAAAGCTTAATATCCAATCAACAAAACCAGCACTGAAGTTAAATCCAGATCTTACTGGTAATAATGTACAAACTATTGCAGATATACCTGTTAAACCAGCGTGCAATACATATAGTCCTGGTGCTAAGAACATAAATGCGAATTCTAATGGTTCTGTAACTCCTGTAAAGAATGAAGATAATCCAGCTGCTAATAATAATCCATATACAGCATTTTTCTTGTTAGGTTTAGCAGTATGATACATAGCTAAAGCTCCAGCTGGTAGCCCAAACATCATAACTGGGAAGAATCCTGTCATGTACATTCCTGTTTGACCATATACTCCATCTCCCATAGTTCCCCAGAAATTAGCTATATCACTGATTCCTGCAACATCAAACCAGAATACTGAGTTAAGTGCGTGGTGTAATCCTGTAGGTATTAATAATCTATTGAAGAATGCATAAATACCTGATCCAATAGCTCCAGTTGAAATAATAGCTTCACCAAATGATACTAACGCACCATAAACTACTGGCCATACAAAGAATAATACAAGTGTTGCAACTAATGATGATAAAGCTGTCATAATTGCAACTGATCTCTTACCACTAAAGAATCCTAAAGCATCTGGTAACTTTGTACCTTTGAATTTATTGTAGCAAGATGCTCCAATTATACCTGCAACTATACCAACGAATTGAGTTTGAATCTTTGTGAATGCTGCTGGTACTTCTGCAACATCAATTCCCTTAAACATAGCAACAACTGCTGGGCTTAATAATGTTGTAATTACAAGCCATGAAACTAGACCTGCAAGTCCTGCTGTTCCATC
>JAHAIU010000439.1 GCA_018372555.1 Clostridium sp. | reverse complement strand
CTCCATTTATGAGATATGTTTTTCTTCTCCATTTTGGTTTAAATCTTTTTCTCTCATCTCCTTGAGGAACAATTTCTTTAGGATCATAATCTGTTATAACTCCAACTACTCCACTTTCATAAAGTAATACTTCACAACCTGTATTATTCTCTAATACTTTATCTATAGTTTCTTGCTGCATTTTTGTAATTTTATTTTCTTTAGTTTCATAATCAAATATAGAAATCTGACTATCTAACATTTATATTCTCCTTCCTGACTATTAAGTATTATTTATCTGACCAAATTTCCGTACATTTGCCTACTGCTCCACAATCTTTACAAACATATTCTGATGTATAAACATTGCCTTCCTGTTTTGAATTTCTAAATATAATTCTTATTGATTTACAATTTCCACAATTAACTATTGTTCCACTTCCAGGTGTATATTTAAAAATCCAAAATAACGCAAATTTTATCTTAGTCCATAACTTAAGTTTTCTTTTAGGCATTATTGGTCTACCTCGCTTTCATTATCATAGTCATTACATTCAATTTCTCCTAAATCCCCGTCTTGATCTTTTATACTCTCTATAACATTACATCTTTCCATTAATAAATCTTCATACTCATTAATTCCTAACATACTTTCAGATTCTACAGAATCCAAAATTTCATTTAATTGTTTCTCACTATCTACTTCCACTACAAATGTGTGTCTAAATGCTCTAGTTTCATCCACATAAATTTTAAATTTCATTTTACTTCCCCCATCTTACTAATTTGTAAAACTAACACTTGTTAGTTTAAATATAAGCCTTTTTAAGCCTTTCAAATTTTCAAACGTATAATTTATCGTTTTTTGTCTTATCTCTTTAAATTGAGCCCGTTTGACTTGTTATTTAAGACTTTATTCATATACATTACTTCTTAAATCATCTTTAGATTTTCCCCAAGTCATTCGAGCCATTCTATAAACCTCTAATAGATATACACACTGATCACTTAGCCATTCTTTAAGTGCTGCCTTTTCTCCACGTCCTAAATCCTTCTTAATATCACATTTTATTTCCGACCATCTATAATAAAGTTGTAATGCATCTACTGCTAATTTGTAACATCCACTAGGATCATCTTCATTAATCATTCCAAATCTTTGCTTTATATCAATCAGCATTTTTGTATCTTCTTGATACATAGATTTTATTTCATTCATGTTTTTCTCCTTAATCATTTATCATCATTTTTCCGCCCATACAAGCACGAATTACATCTTCCCTAGCATATTTACCCTTATGTTGTATTAAATGCTTTAAAATCGAATCTATTGCCTTGTCCTTAATCTCTAAAACTGCTTTTATTTCTTCTCTAGTTAAATATTCATTAAGAAAATTCTCTTCTAAGTAGTTTTGAAACTTAAGTTTATACTTATGGTCCAACTCTCTATTAAAATGAACTCCAGTTTTACTGTGTCTATGGTGGTTATAGCAGAGATAAGCAAAATTATGTTCACAAAATTCTAATGCTTTAAGCTGCTTTCTGCTTATTATATGGTGTAGCTCTACTACTGTATCTAATTTGCATTCTTCACATGTTCCATGCTTAGCCATTAATCATCATCCCATCCTAATAATTTCTTTTCTAATTTGTCATAATCATATTCTCTTGGTTCAAAGTTATTAAATCTTAGTAGCTTAGGTTCATTAATATTATTTTTATTAGGTTTATAATCCTTGCCCTTACTTTTCCAGTTCTCTAATATCCTAGTTACATACTTTAAGTTTCTTGCTCCGTTT
>JAHAIU010000438.1 GCA_018372555.1 Clostridium sp. | reverse complement strand
ATCAATAAGCAAAATCATCATAGGAGCCACAAATCCAATAATAGTCCTAAATAAATCAGAAAATCCATATCTATTCTTCAAAAACCCAAGAAAACATAAGGCCAATATAGAAATAAAAATCAAAAAATTAACTTTGCTAAACTTATTATTCCTCTGAAGAAACATAAAGAAAATTATAGCTACAGGCACTATATGATAATTAAAAATACTACTACTAGTAAAATCATTTAAATATCCTCGTATTCCCTGACTTACTATAAAAATAGCAAAAAATAAAATAATTATTAACTTCTCCTTATTATAATTACGTACTTCCCTTGTTTCACTTTTAATATGAATATCCATGGCTAGAACCCCTCTTTACAATTAACAGTTAACAATTAATGTTGAAACTCAGCCACGCCTGAGTTTCCTCCTTCAGTAGGCCTACATCTTAAGATTAAGTTACTACTGGCCACTGTCATATATTATACGTGGGACGACTTGGAACAAAAGACAATTAACAATCAACAGTTATCAATTATTAATTATTATTGAAACTCAGCACGCTGAGTTTCCTCCTTTAATTGGCCTTTATCCTCAAGATTGTCTTGCTACTGGCTGCTGTCATATATTGTTTGAGAATTGACTTGGAGCATGCGACGGAGATTAAGAACAATATATGACAGCAGCCTGTGCAGTTAATCCCTCTTGTAAATTTTTTTGTAGAATTTCAGGTGTGAGTTTATATATTTCTCTGATGTAAAATTCATTATAAAGGTTCTATAAGCCCCTCTTTTTAAGGATTTATATAATTCCTTATCTTCATAAACTTCATTTATTCTTTTTGCAAAGCCTTCTATATCCTTTGCTGATACTAGATATCCATTTATTCCATTTACTATTTCTTCTGATGTACCTGGAATACTTGAAGCTATTACAGGAATCCTTTGTGAGAATGCTTCTATTGGGGCTAGGGGTAGTCCCTCTATATATGAACAAAGTAATACTAAGTCTACATATTTCAAATGTTCAATTACATTATCCTTACTACCAAGCATGTACACATAGTCTTCAAGATTGTTTTTCTTAATATAGCTCTTTACTCTGCCATGTTCCTCGCCATCACCAATTAAGAAAAACCTTATATTTTCATTAGTTTTCTTAACTTCCTTTGCTATATTCACAAAATCATATATGCCCTTTTTCTGAACTAACCTTCCAACTTGGGCTATGGTAAAATATCTTTTCTTTTTATCTACTAAAATACTATCAACAATCTTATTTTCATTTTCTAACTCTACACTATTATATATAGTAGTTATCTTACTTCTATCTAACCTAGCATTTTTAATTAAAATCTTTTTAGCTCCATCACTTACAGAAATAATGTCAATATTCCTTAATGCAAGCCTTGTTAAAAAGAACTTATCATTAATACATACATGCTGAGTATGAACTAACTTTACTCCTGTTGAATAGGACACAATCTTAGAGATAAAAGTTGTTAACCTATGGTGACTATGAATTAATTGAATATTTTCTTCTCTTACTATTTTTTTAATCTTAGATATATTTAGCATTATAGAAAAAATATTAAATATCTTTGGGTCCTTAATTTTATAATGCTTAATTCCTAGATTTAAAAAATCTTGAAGTAAAGTTCCCCCAGAGCTTGCCACTATAATCTTATTTTTATTTTTTACTTCCTTGCAAAGCTTAAATATACACTTGGTATCTCCTCCTAAATGAAGAGAGTTATTTATATATAAAATATTCAAAACTAGACTTCACCCTCTATACTT
>JAHAIU010000437.1 GCA_018372555.1 Clostridium sp. | reverse complement strand
TTTCAAAGGCGATATTACAGAAAAAGCTGCTATAGAAAAATTATCTATAGGAACTGAATTTACAGCAAGCTACAACTTATATATTAAATAGTTTTAAATTGAGCCGGAGTTTTTAACATATTATGCTTGTTCGACCTCGCAAGCTCCAAGTCGTCTTATGCAGAATATGTTAAAAACTCCTTGAATAATTTAAATTTGTGGATGAAAGCCTACTGAAGGAAGAAATTCAGACAAGCTGAATTTCAATAAAAATTAGTGTAATAGCCTAAAATATTTTAAATGCTGAATTACTAGCAAAGATAAATTGACGGTGAAGTAAGCATATAGCGAAAAATTAGAAGTTGTTGGTTTGTCTGAGTGTATACGAGTTTTACCAAAACTCTTGGCTTAGTAGTTTTACGAGCCTTAGAACTTATTTTTGCAGCCATTTGTCTTACAAGCCGTCAATTTATCTTTGCGGTTATATTCTCAATTTAAAACTAAAGTTCCCATTCTACAGGTAATATGCTCTTATATTTTGTTGTTGAATATCTATCATCTATAAGAAGTATTCGGCCCTTATCCTCTTCTGTTCTAATTACTCTACCAGCAGCCTGCATAATCTTATTAATACCTGGATATATATATGCATAGTCAAATCCATTATCCTCATAATAATTTCTTATTATATCACCTTCATTTGATATCCTAGGAAATCCAACTCCTACTATAATACATCCAATCAATCTCTTTCCAGGTAAATCTATTCCTTCTGAGAAAACTCCTCCAATTACACAAAAAGCTAATACATTACTATCTTCTTTAAAATTATTAAGGAATTCAACTCTTTCCTCTTCTCTTAATACTTCCTTTTGACAAATAGTATTTTCATCACCATAAATCTCACAATATCTTGAGTATAACTTATCTAAGTATTGATATGATGGTAAAAAGGCCATGTAGTTCCCTACTTCTACTTCCTTAAATCTATTAATTAACTTACAAAGCTTATCTATATTATTATCTCTTTGACTAAATCTCATATTAAGAGGATTACTATATACCTTTAAATTCTCCTTTTTAAAAGGTGATGGCAATTTCATTCTATAACTATTATCATCTCCACCTAAAACATCAATATAATATTTTATTGGTGTTAATGTTGCAGAAAAAATTGTAGTTGAATGTGCCTCTTGAATGATCTTAGATAAATTTTTAGATGGATTCACACAAAACAGCTTTACTTTAACATCATTTTTATTAAGTTCAACTAAAGTTACATATTCTTTTTCAGAATATATTTCAGAAATAGCTATAAAAGATCTTATTTCAAAATATAAATCCCTTATTCCTTCATAACCTTCAGTATTTACTGACTTCACTAAGTATTCATCACATTCACTAATAAAAATTCTTAAAAGTTTAGTTAAATCCTTATACTGCTCTTTCTTATAAATACTATTTACCTCTGCCTCTTGAAGTTCTTTTCTTAATTCTATAAGATACTTATTAATAGAATTAAGGCATTTATATAAATTAGGCGCTTTACCTTTCATAGCTTTACTAGCACTTAATATTTTTTCTTTATATATTTCCGCACTATACATACTTCTAGATCTATCCACAAGGTTATGTCCCTCATCCACAAGTAATATATTTTTATCCACATCATCCTCAAAAAACCTTTTTAATTTTGCTCTTGGATCAAAGGCATAATTATAATCACATATTATTACATCACACCACATGCTTAAATCTAATGACAACTCAAAAGGGCATAAACATTCTTTTCTTGCATATTCTTCTATAGTCTC
>JAHAIU010000044.1 GCA_018372555.1 Clostridium sp. | reverse complement strand
TTTTTAAGCTTCCACCATTTGTTTCTATAACTTCTTTGTACCAGTTAAAGCTCTTTTTCTTATATCTTTCTAAAGTTCCTGTTCCATCATCATTTCTATCAACGTATATGAAACCATATCTTTTCTTAAGCTCAGCAGTTGATGCAGATACTAACTCTATACCTCTCCACGTAGTATATCCCTATCCCTCACCTATCTCTAATCTAATAAATTTATATTTCCAAAAATAAATTTGACTGAACCAAAGTTTAAATAATCTTCGATTCAGCCATTCTACACTGCACTATACTATATTAACTTAGTTCCTTCTTTTTCTTGAACTATTTTACCATCCTTCATAAGACCACCAAGTGCCATTTTGAAGTAATTCTTACTTGTATTAAAAGTAGCCTTTATATCTTCTGGAGATGACTTATCATTAAATGGCATAAACCCACCATTTTTCTTTAGATATTTTAAAATATCTTCCTTTATTTGATCTCTTTCATTTAATCTAGTCTTTCTTGGAGTAAGTCCGATTATTCCATCTTCATATAATCTCTTTACTCTAAGCTTCATTTCAGTTCCTGGATATATTTCTGTATAATATTCATTAGCTAAAATAAGACCTTTATATTTTCCTTCTATAGCTACGTGTACTGATCCATTTTCAGTTTTTCCATAAACTTGAGCTACTACTTCATCTCCAACCTTATATTCAACTTCTTCTTCTTTTGCATTAAGAATATAGTTCTCTACATCTGTAGTCGCCGCAAGTCTTCCCGTCTTATCTAAATAAATATAAAATAGGTACTTAGTTCCAGTATGCAATTTAAATCTTTGTTCTTTTAAAGGTACAAATATATCTCTATCTAATCCAAAATCTATAAATGCTCCAAATTCGCTTTGGAATACTACCTTTAAATAACCAACTTCTCCAACTGTCACTAAAGGCTTTTTGAAAGTTGCTATTGGTCTATCTTTAGAATCTCTATATACAAATACTTCTACATTATCTCCAACTTCAATTTTTCTTCCTTCAAGAACTGATTTAGGTAAAAGTACAGTCTCCCTTCCTGCATCCCCTAAATAAAATCCAAAGTCCTTTTCCCTTTTAACTTCTAATAAATTATACTCACCTATATTAATCATTATTTCTCCTTGTTTTCCATGTATTTTCTGCTAATTTCCACATAATTATTTGCAGATTTTTCTATGTTTTTTATTTCATCTTCATTAAGCTTTCTTACAACTTTTGCTGGACTTCCCATAATTAAAACTCCATCTTCAAACTCTTTTCCTTGAGTTACTAAAGATCCTGCTCCTATTATAGTATTTTTCCCAATTTTAGCTCCATTTAATATAATAGATCCCATTCCTACTAAAACATTATCAGATATAGTACATCCATGTATAACAGCTCGATGTCCTATAGTAACATTATTTCCTATATATGTTCCAAGTTCAAAATCTACATGTACTACTGAGTTTTCTTGAATATTAGTATTTTCTCCAATAAAAATATTACTCATATCTCCTCTAATTGTAGTTCCAAACCAAATATTTGCATTCTTCTTAATTACAACATCACCTATTATATCAACACTATGAGAAATATAGCAAGTCTTATCGATAACAGGTTTAATACCATTAAATTCTAAAATCATTTCATCACCCTCTAATTATATATTTAAAGTTATTTTATCACTCATTAATATTATTGTCATTATTTCCACTTATTAAATACTATATATAGATAGATAATAATTTATAAGGGGCTTATTTTGGGAAGAAAAAAAATAAAAGAAATAAAAGAATTTGATAAATCTAATATAAAGTACTATTATGGTATTCCTCATTGCCATACAGAGTTTTCTACAGGCAAAGGTTCTCCCATGGAAGCTTATGAATATGCATATAGAGCTGGATTAAATTTCTTGTTTATTACAGATCATAATTCTCATTTATCTAAAGAAATTAAAATAAAAGATTCTAAATACGATAAATATGAAGGTACAAAGATTTATGCCTCAAAAATGAAAAAGAAAATTGATAACTTCTTACCTATGGTTGGCTTTGAGTGTAAAACCTCCCAGTTTGGGGATTTAAACATTATTAATTCGGAAGGATTCTTTTCTGGTGTCGTCCGTGATTTAAGATTTTTGGTGCTTTGGATGCTTAATAATGAAGATTCCTTTATCTCAATAAATCATCCACATAAGAACATTATCAACTTACCATATAATCCAATTTTAAATAAATTAATAACATCAGTAGAAGTAGGTAATGGTAATCCTTCTAGTAAATATACAAGGCATGATAAGTACTACTTTAATTTATTAGATGCAGGATGGAAGCTTGGAGCTATTAACGGCCAAGATAACCATAAAATTAACTTTGGTGATTCTGAAAACCTAACAGTCTGCTTATGTAATAGCCTATCAACAAGCAATATAGTTTCTGCCTTTCGTGAAAGAAGGACATTCTCTACAGAATCACGATATTTAAAACTATACTTTACAGCTAATAATGGCTTTATGGGAGAAGAAGTTTCTATTACTACTAATAAGATACGTTTTATGATTTATTCTGAAGATATAAGATACAAAATAAGAGAAATACAAATTCTAACTAATAAAGGTAAAACAATAAAAACAATAGAAAATATAGGCTTAAATAGTATTAAGTATTTTTATGAACATAATAGGGAAGATAATGAAAACTGGTATTTAATTAAAATTATCCAAGATGATAATAAAATAGCCTTTAGTTCTCCTATTTTTATAAATAATTCTATTAACGAAAATAAACATGGCATGCAATAGTTGCATACCATGTTTATTTCAAATTCTATTTTTTTTGATTTTGAATATGTTTAGCTCTATTTGGTTTAGCTTTAGGTCTAATTTCTATCTTTTTCTCTTGTTTCTTTGGTCCACCAGTGCTTTGTATATCAATAAACCACATAAAGAACCAAACTACAACTAAAGTTACTCCCATACTAAACCAAATATTATTAATTTTCACAAAAATTTGAACTACAAATAATACTAAAGATATAGCTAAGGGAATCCATTTATTTATTCTTACCTTAGAAAATACATATTTTCTACCAAAAGTGAATAATAAAATCATTAATCCAATTGTAATTGCAAAATATGCTATTACGCCTAAAACATTGCTCATAATATAATGCCTCCTTATAGTATCTATATAATATATTAAAAGAAATCCTCTACATTTTCAAGTAATATAAATTTAATTATTTGTAAAAGAAATACTATTCTTAAATCAAATTAATTTTCATTATAAACTAAAGCCATAAATTGTTAAAATAATAAATATTTATATTTTTTTTATTAATTTTATTAAAATACCCTTCTATTTTAAAAAATTATTTGATAGAATATAGGAAGAAATTATAAAATGTTAATGAGGTGGTCTTATGAGTTTGAATTTATCATATCAGTTAGACGAATTAGATTTACAAATACTAGATTTGTTAATTAAAGATTGCAGAACTCCATACCTAGAAATAGCTAGAATTTGTCATGTAAGTGGTGGAACTATTCACGTTAGAATGAAAAAAATGGAGGAACTTGGTATAATAAAAGGTACTAGAATACTTTTAAATTTACCAAAGCTTGGATATGACGTCTGCTGTTTCGTTGGTATCTATGTAGATAAGACTTCTTCTTTTGATTCAGTATTTGAAGAATTATCTACAATAAAAGAAGTAGTTGAACTACATCTAACAACAGGAAATTATTCAATTTTTGCTAAAGTAGTGTGCAAGAATATATCTGACCTTCAAGATATACTATTAAACAAAATTAATTCTATTAATGGAATTCAAAGAACGGATACAATTATTTCTTTAAATCAACCTATAGATAGAAACATAAGCTTCTAACTGAATAATATCATTCCTTTTGGTTATAATAATATTTGTAAATCAATAAAGGGAGTGATATTGTTGAAAATACTTGATGCAATCATGCTTATACTAGTTATCATAGGTGCAGTTAACTGGGGACTCATAGGTTTCTTCCAATTTAACCTAGTTGATAATTTATTTGGCGTTGCTTCTATTTTTAGTAGAGTAATTTACGCTTTAGTAGGTGTTGCTGGACTATATAGCATTTCATTTTTCGCAAAAAGTAAGTATATGAGTTCTAATGATTAATTATAATTATAAAAAGATAGGGAGTATTTTATACTTCCTATCTTTTTCAATTTTATGAAAAACCTCTATTTAGAATCAAAAGATTTTTCTTTGCTAATTCTATATTTCATTAATATCACTAAATCTGTATCCTAATTCATTCGCTAGACTTACTATCTTCTTAAGTATTGAATTCTCATCATACTTATAAATAATCTCTCCATTATTATCAATAGAAACATCTATACTCTTTATCTCTATACTTAAATGATAAAATAAACTAAATTCTTGATTCTTATTTTCTCTAATCCTATTTAACATACCTTCTCCAGTATCATCTTCTACATAACTTAATGGAGTTGGAATATATTTAGTAATACTATTATTCTTACTTGTAATTATCTTTTTATTATAAATTCCTATTGCTGGCTCATATATAATTTTGAAATATTCCTCAAATATTTTCTGTTGGTCTGCAGTAGTTTTATATTGGTGAGTATATCCATGTAACCCAATATTTCCACCTCTGTTTATTAAGTAATCTAATGTAAAAATAAAGTTAGAATTCTCCATTGTTTCTTCTTTAGAAATATCATTATCTATTTTATCACTATTACTTATATACCTTGGTACCCATGAAACACTAAAAGATTCATCATTTTCATTCATATAGTCTGCTACTTTTCTTACCTTTTCTAAGGCAGATTGTGAAATATATACATCTCCTGCTGTAAAATCCTCGAATCTTATATACCCTTTCTTCTTTTTATCTCCATATATTTTTTGCTGCGATTTATTAGCTTCATTCTTTGATATGTAAATTTTATTGTTTTCATAATCCCAATATGTATTAAGATCTAAGATTTCGCATAAATCAAAGATAGACATATAATATTCTCCATTTTCTTTAAATATATCACCTCTTAATGAAGTTTTACTTTCATTTTTATAAAAAATTTTATCTCTTAAATTTACATTTACTATACTTCCTATTTCTATTTCATTATCATTTATTTTTTCATTTAATCCAAAATACTTTATGAAATCAGATATAGAAATATAAAGCCTATTATCTTTATATAATATATCCTTTTTAAAATTCATCTTATTATTTTTAAAAATAAATGAAACTTTATATGGAGCCTTTTTTACTTCTTCATTTTTTTCATTATCAGAATATATTTTTTTTAAAAATTCTTGCCCTCTAGTTGTATCATAATTATGGCTTACACCATAAATTCTATAGGCAGGCCAATGAAATAAAGAAATTACTACTGTTACTATTAATAAAACTAAAAATGATTTCATATTTTTTCTCATTAGTACTCATCTCCTACATAAGAATATATTGATAACTTATTCTACATCAAAAAAAGCCTACTTTTAAAGTAGGCTTTATTACAAATTTATTTCATATCTTTAATTATATCAAATAATTCTATAGCAGCTTTTCTTGGGCCTTCTTTTTCTTGCCCCTCTAATGCTAAACAAGTTTTAATTTGTCCAACTTTTATATTCCCCTTAAACATTGCTTTGAAGTAACTTTCAATTAATACATCAGTTTCAACTTGCTTTTGGGCTGGTCCAAATGGATTGGCAAAGTAACTTTCAACAAGTCCTTTTTCAGAAGTAGTTCCTTTAGCCATTCTAGCTCCTGATTTAAAGACTTTTATAGCATCTTCTGGATTTTTAAAGTATTCTATAGAATTTTCACCTTCTGCAACATCTGTATAATTATTTGCATATAAGAATAAGTCAACTTCATATCCTCTCACTATTTCTTTATATGGAGCAACAGGCATTACTAATCTTGCATTTATCTTATCTGGGTTCATAAATATACTTCTATCAATCTCTTTAAATGCATATCCTTGATCTAAGTCATCTAATCTTACAAAGGCACCAATTTCTGTACCATATCCAATTATCTTACCATCTTTTTCTTTAAATGTACCCATATCATCAAAGATAACAGTCATATCACTGATGTAATCTTCACTTAAAGCTCTAAATGCTTCTAAGCTTTCAGACTTGCCAGCACCACTATCACCCATAATAACTACATTTGCATTCTTTCCATCTTTAAGCACTATATTTACCATAGCACCATGAATTGGTAGATATCCTCTTTTAATCATAACTAAATTATGAAGTGTAAGTGTCATCTTCTTCATATATCCGAAGTAATCTATCTCTTCTGAATGATTTACATATCCAACCATTATATCATTTTCTTTATCATCATAGAATACAGTCTTCTTGTCACCTTCTCCATCTCTAGCACCAAATACATAAACTAAATCCGGTTTCTTCCCTCTATATTCTTCTAATCTTGCAAGTTCAAAAAGGTTACATAAAGTTATTCCATGTTGCATAAAATCTCTATGGAAATAAATAAATGCAAGTAATTCCCCCACCTTAGCTGGATAACAGAACCAGTGATCCTTATTTAAATTAGTATAATTTAATGGATTTTTTGATATTTCACTAAACATACCGCTTCTAGTATTCTTTTTAGGATAAGTAATAAATGGAGTTTCTAATAAGATACTATCAATAAATTCGATATCTTCTAAAGCTTCATATCCTTTTGGTAATGGCCATAATACTTTATTTAAGATAATTGATGCATTACCTCCTACTGGAATTTGTCTAAATACACTTGGTTTATATCCTAAAACATTCTTTTCTATCTTTCTATATAGTTTTAAGATTAAATTTGATAAAGAAGAATTGGCTTGAGTAAAGCTAACTGCAGATAATCCCTCTTGTAACTTATTGCTATGAACTAAAGTATATCTTTCCAGTCTTCTCCAAAATAAATATAAATCCTCAATAAAAGCAATAAACTTGTCCTTATCACTAAATAATTCTTCAAAGCTTGGATTTGCTTCAATAATTTCTTGAACGTTCATAACTGTACAGTATTTAAATACTCGTGTAAGTGCATTAGATATCTCATGTACATCATCAGTTTTTAATGAATCTCTTAAATATCTAAAACTTAGTGTAAGTTTCTTTTGAGACTTTAATAAATAGTTCTCAATTACTCTTCTAAAACCATCACTTTCAACTAGCTCCTCAAATGTAGAACAATACTTAGCAGTAAAATTTATTAATACCTTATCATTACTTAAAGAAAATTCTTTACGCATATTCCTGCCCCCTTTTGAAATATATATTGTTTGAAAATTTCATTTTTACCTAATTTTCATATATTATATCATATATTATGCAAGTTTTAAAAGAACATTTTTTCATTTTTTTAAATTTTTATCTCTTTCTAACATCACCTTCTTCTGTAACCGTAAACATTACATTTATACCTCCTATTTTTATGGATTTAATAAAAATGCTAAATAAAAAAAAGAGTTGTTACTTAAAACATTCCGCTTGTAAGTACAACTCTTAACAATTAATATTTAACAATTTATGAGGTAATTCCCGTATAATTACTATTTTTTTAAACGTATTAGAAATTTCATCTTTAATTATCTATTATAAATTCCATTTACACTAAACTTCTTGATTTAAATTTTTTGCAATTATAGATCTTACCTTATCCATTAATTGCTTTTCTTCTTCTCTTGTAAGGTCAGCAGTATATATAGGCTCTCCAAAAGTTACTGTAATATCAATAGGCTTAAACTTCCCATCTATTTCAAAAGCTCTATATGCTCCATCTATAGTAACTGGAACTACTGGTGCTTTAGCCATTGTAGCAAGCTTTAGACTTCCCTTTTTGAATTCTCTAAGAACTCCATCCTTACTTCTAGTTCCTTCTGGGAAAATAGCCATACTATAGCCATTTTTAATATTTTCACTGCCTTCTCTAATTACTTTAATTGCTTCCCTTGGATTTTCTCTATCTAGAGGCACACAATTATATTTCCCCATCCAGTAACCTATAATAGGTGTTTTAACCATTTCTTTTTTAGCAACAAAACCCATACATGTTCCAACTGAGTCAACTAATAAAGGTATATCTAATATACTTGTGTGATTACCAATATAACAACATGGCACTTCTGGAATATTTTCCTTACCTATAACAGTAACATTCATTTCAATAGCTCTATGAACAGTATATTTAGCCCAATCTAATCCTACTTTACCTGCATAATCAACTGCAGCCCTTTCCCCCTTAGTTTTAAGAATATATATTCTTTTAAATGCTTTTAGCTGCATAGCCAGCATATATAAACCATAATGTATAACTTTAAAAATCTTCACATTTATTCACCACCATTATTTATTCTTATATTATTATATAAGCTCATTTCTTTTTCTTCAATTATATTTTATTAGATAAATGTCAATACTATATATTAAATCAGTATTATTATACCACTATTACCAAGTTCTATAAGGAGAGTAAGCATAAAAGCTTGTTTTGTACTATATGTATATAAAAAAAATATATATTAAAAATATTCAATTTTCTCTTATTGCAATTCTTATTATTGCTAATTTCATATTAATAAAGAACATAATTAATTCTAATAATATAATAAATCCAAATGAAATTAATGTTAGTTTTATAGATGTAGGACAAGGAGATTCTATATTAATTCAAGTGAATAATAAAGTGATGTTAATTGATTCTGGACCTAAATCAGAAAAAGAAAGACTTGTTAAATATTTAGATACTTTAAATTTACAGACAATAGATTACGTGATAGCTACTCATCCTCACGAAGATCATATAGGCAACATGGCTTATATAATAAATAAGTATAAAGTAGAGGAATTTTATTCTCCAAAAGCTAGCAGTAATACCTCTGCTTTTGAAAATATGATTGAAAGCCTATCTAGAAAAAACTTAAAGATAAATATCTTAAAGGCTGGTGTTAGCTCTATTAATCTAGGTAGTAACACCACAGTTGAAGTTTTAGCCCCTAATTTAACTAACTATGAGAATTTAAATAATTATTCACCTATAATTAGAGTTACCTATGGCAAAATTTCTTTTCTATTTACAGGTGATGCTGAAAGTGATTTAGAGGAGGAAGTAATAAATAAATCCTATAAATTAAAAAGTGACATCCTAAAAGTTGGACATCACGGCTCTTCTACATCTACTTCCAAAGAATTTTTAAATAAAATTGATCCTAATATAGCAATTATTTCTGTTGGCGAAGATAATACTTATGGTCATCCAACTAAAGAAACATTAAATACACTATCAAATATTAAAGTTTATAGAACTGATATTAATGGAACTATAGTAATTTCTTCTAATGGTGAATCTATTGATACTTCTTTTAAATGATAGATGCTCCTAATGGGTTTAGGAGCATCTATCATTTAAGAATATCTTCTTAAATTAATAATATTTTTCTTATACTTATTAATTGCTTACTACATTATCTATTTCTTCAACTTCATTTATAGAGGATTCCTCTTCTAACTCTTCATTTTCGTCAATTTCTTCTTCTTTCTTTAAATAAGCATTCCATAACATATAAATATTATATAAGTTAGTTACATCTTGCTCATTATATACAAGTATAGTTTCTATTTTTTCCTTCGGCATTCTTAAAATATAATCTTTATCCATTAGTATTTTACTGAAGGTCTTTGCTAAGTTTGAACCACTTATTACTTCTCCCTCTCTAAAAATACTAAAATCTTTTTCTAAATTTTTAAGACCAATGGAGTGCCCCATTTCTTTTTCATATTCTCTTTGAATATCTATATCTTCAAATTCTCTTGAAAAGTTAAACTCAATTCCATACTTTTTAAATAAATAATTAATTACTGTATAATCGTTATTTCCTGAGAAGGTGACAATGGCTTTCTTCCCCTTTTTTTTCATTTTTATAAAGTACCTTTTAGCTAAATCTAAAATCTGAATAACTTCTCTTTTGTTTTCAATCATATATTGTGTTACATACAATTTGTTTTTTTCAAAAATACAAGCCCCAAACACACCTATACATTTTGGCTTTTTATACACATAGTGTTCTAAGTCAAAAAATATTAGCTCTTCAGGTGACCTGTTAATACTTGCTGTATTTAGCATGTATTCTTTGTCTTTTATACTCACCTCTATTACATTTTCTCTAATAATCACATTACCACTCTTTCTAAGTTAACCTTATCACCTAAAATTTCAATTTATTCTTATAACATTATATCACCTTTTATTGAAATATAGAAATAAATATATTTATTATTCTCCCTACTTATATAATATTATGTAATACAAAAAATGTTCGTAACATATTTGTTTAATTGATAATTTTTTTCATTTATTAAAAGCTTTATATTGACTATTTTTTAACATTCTGTTATTATATTATCATAATATTTTGATAATGATTTTCAATTCGAGGTGGAAAATATGAGTTTATGCGATTTAAATTTAGGAGAAAAAGCAATAATAAAAGAAATAGGCGGGGATACAAAATTAGCAAAAAGATTATTAGCGCTAGGCTGTATTGAAGGAACTGAAATTAAGTTAAAGAGAGTAGCTCCTTTAGGTGATCCATTAATAATAAATCTTAGGGGATTTGACTTAGCTATTAGGAAAAAAGATGCTAGAAATATTGTATTAGCTATATAGGGGGAATCTAAATGAAAACAATAGCTCTACTCGGTAATCCAAATGTAGGTAAAACAACACTTTTCAATTCATTAACTGGTTCTAATCAAAGGATTGGTAACTGGGCTGGTGTAACAGTTGATAAAAAAGAAGGTTTCTTTAAAGATACTAAAATCGTTGACTTACCTGGTATTTATGCAATGGACACTTTTTCAAACGAAGAAAAAATATCAAAGAATTTTTTGGAAACGGATGAAGTTGATTTAATATTAAATATAATAGATGCTTCTAATATAGATAGAAATCTTTATTTAACGACTCAACTAAAACAATTTAATAAACCTATAATCTTAGCTGTTAATATGATTGATGTTGCTGAAAAAAAAGGTATTAACTTAGATTATAATAAATTATCCACCCTTTTAAATGTTACTGTTATACCAATAATAGCTTCTAAAGAACAAGGAATAGAGGAAATAAAAAAAGTTATTGAAAATGATAGTTATTTGAATAATCAAAAGGATTCTAAATTAATTTTTAAAGATGAAAAAGATACATATAATTACATTGAAGACTTATTAAATAAATGTAATAAAACTATTGATGAAAATAAATCAACATTTAAGGACAAATTAGATAATATCCTACTTAATCCATGGTTAGCCTACCCAATTTTTATTCTAACTATGGCTTTAATGTTTCAAATAACATTTTCATGGATTGGACAACCTTTATCTGATTTATTAGATGGATACTTAAATGATAGTTTAATTCCTTATATCTCTAGTTTATTATCCAATACTGAGCCATGGTTCCAATCACTTATAGTTGATGGAATAATTGCTGGTGTTGGAGGTATTTTAGTACTACTTCCAATTATCCTATCACTTTTTGCTTGTATTTCAATATTAGAAGATAGTGGATATATGGCTAGAGTTGCTTTTCTTATGGACAAGCTAATGAGAAAAATGGGTCTATCAGGTAAAGCATTTATCCCAATGATAGTTGGCTTTGGATGTACTGTTCCTGCAATAATGTCTGCAAGAACTCTAGAAAGTGAAAAAGATAGAAAACTTACAGCTCTACTTGTTCCACTTATGAGCTGTAATGCTAGACTTCCTGTTTATGCAATCTTTGGAGCAGTATTCTTCCCTGATCATACTGGGCTTGTTGTTGCTATGTTGTATTTATTAGGAGTAATATTAGCCTTCCTATTAGGAATCTTATTTAAGAATACAATATTTAAAAAAGATGAAGAACCTTTTATTATAGAATTACCTGAATATAAAATGCCAGCTTTAAAAAGTGTATTAAAACAAATATATGAAAAAGCTAAAAGTTTCTTAGTAAAGGCTGGAACTATAATATTTGCTATGAGTGTTATAATTTGGTTCTTATCAAACTTTAACTTCAGTGGTATGGTTGACGTAAATGATAGTATTTTAGCTTCTATAGGTAGTTTTATTGCTCCTATATTTAAGCCTCTTGGATTTGGAAATTGGCAAAGTTCAGTTTCTCTATTAACTGGTTTACTTGCAAAAGAAACAGTCGTAGCTTCAATGGGAGTTATATTTGCTGGAGATCTTACAGCTGTACTTCCTCTATATTTTACAGCAGCTTCTGCTATTTCCTTCTTAGTATTCGTGCTTTTATATACTCCTTGTATATCAGTTTTAGGTGCTATGAAGAAAGAATATGGAACTAAATTTACTATTTTCTCAAGTTCTTATCAGCTGTTACTAGCTTGGATTGTTTCCTTTATAGTATATAATATTGCAAATTTATTAATATAATAAAGAAGGTGTTTTAATGGAAATACTAATAACTTTAGGAATTATCATATTAGCCTTATATATAATATGTAAATCAGTTAGAAAATCATCTAAAGGCGGATGTAATTGCAATAGCTGTTCAAGTAACTGCCCAATGTATAAAGATGAAAAATTGAAAATTAAATAAGTAATAGGTTGTTTGTAAGTTAACTTAATATAACTTATCAAGCAACCTTTTTATTTTAGACTATCTTATATCCCAAGTAAATTAGAATCTATTATATCTTATACATTTACTGATTTCCTCTTTAAACTAATATACATTGGAACAATTATGTAACTATATGAATATACTAAAGTATACAAAAGAGAAAGGTGGAATTAGTATGTTTTTTGGATGTAATAGATGTTGCTGTAGAAATAGATGTTGTTGCAGAAATAGATGCTGCGGTTTTAACAATTCATTTTTATTTTGGCCATGGTTTTTCATTTAATTAATAGTGTTAATATTTATAAATAGGGGACTGTAAATCACAGTTCCCTTTTTTACATATATTTTTCTATAATTATCCATTTAAATCTGTGATATAATATTTATTATATATCATAAAATATTCTAAAGCATTGAAACTTCAGGTTAAAAGTAGTATATAAATGGCTACCCTTAAGAATATAATGAAGTATTCTAAAAAATTCATAATTAATGACTCAAAAATAATAAAAAACATGTTAAATGGATAAGATTAATAAAGTAAGTTTTAAAAAATATACTAAAGTGTTCAAGAATTGTAAATTGATAAAACTACAATAGATATTTATTTGAAAATTATATAAAGGGAGTGAGAATGAAATGGGTAGTAAATTCAGCAAAAAATATACTATAAATATATATGATGTTGATTCACATTATAAATGTAAGTACTCTTCACTAATGAATTATCTATGGGATGTAGTAGTATCTCAAAGTGACTCACTAGGGGAAACTGATAATGGTTTAGTTAATAATTGTATATGGGTATTATTAAAATATGACTTAGATATTATTGAATATCCTAAATTTCGTGATGTTATAACTGTTGAAACTGACATTGTTGGAGTAAAGAAGTTATATGGATATAGAAGTTTTACAATAAAAGATTCAAAAGAAAATATTCTTATATCAGGTCTTTCTACAGCAATTTTAATTGATTTTGAAAAAAGGAAGCCAGTAAAAATTTCTTCTGAGCAATATGAGGTTTATGGTATTGAAAAAGAACTGGAGGAAAATATTCCATTGGATGATTTCTTAAATATTGATGAAATTAAATATTCTAAAGATTATCATGTTCGTTATAGCGATGTAGATATTAATAAGCATGTTAACAACGTTAAATATATGGAAATTGCCATTGACACCTTACCTAGAGATATTATAAATAATTATGAAATTTCAAATATAAAAGTCCTATTTAAGAAAGAAGCTACAGATGGAGATACTTTAGAAGTTAATAGCGATGTAATTGTAAGTAATGAAAATGAGTTAACAACTTTACATACAATTTCTCATTCTAATAATAAACCAATTACAAAGTTAGAATTCAAATGGATAAAATTGTAAATTAAAAAAACTATTAATGATGCCATCTCTAATAGCCTCATTAATAGTTTCTCTATTTATATCTTCTTTTAATATAAACTTATATATTAAACTTTCTCTGCATTTTTTATTATTTCTTTATTCTTTATCATTAGCCTTTCATAATATACCTTAATTGTTGCAGCTGTAGGTGAAGCTAGAAGCATTCCTATGGCTCCAAAGAAGCCTCCTCCAATTAATACTGCTACTATTATAAGTAATGGTCTAACCCCCACCTTATTACCTATTAACTTAGGATCTAGATACCAACCATCAAATTGTTGAAGAGCTAATAAAACTAAGAATACTATTAAACCTTTTGTTGGAGATACGAATACATTAAATAAAAATCCTACTACTTCTCCTATAAAAGGGCCAAAATATGGAATCATATTAGTTATGCCAACTATTATAGCTAAAAGAAATGCATACTCTGATTTAACTATAGTAAGTAAAATTAATGCCATAAATCCTATAATTGTAGAATCTATTGCCTTTATGCCAATATACGCACCTACCATACTATGATAAATTCTTATGGCTTCTATTACTTTAACTGCTCTTTTTTCTTTCAATATAAGAAATGTAAGCTTCTTACTTTCTCTTATTATTCTATCTTTATCAATAAGTACATAAATTGATATAAGTAATCCTATAAATATTTTAACTAATTGGCTAGATATAGTTACTACATAAGATATTGCACCCTCTAATATACTTACTGATATAACACCAATTTTAGATATTAAATCATTTATATTATCCATTATTCCAGTTGAAGTAATAATCTCTTGAATTTCCTTATTATTTAATAAATTATTCATCCAATATTGCCACTCTTTTATATACGAAGGTATGTCACTTGTTAAGTCTATAAGGCTATTAACCATATTGGGAATAAGAAATATAGATACAATTACTAAAATAACTATTAATAGCACATATGCACTTAATATGGCTATTCCATCTTTTGTTTTAAATTTTTTCTTTATAACTTTGACTAAAGGATTTAATATATAAGCTATTATGAGACCATAAACTACAGGTATTAATAATGACCATAATTTACCTATTATATTAAAGAAATAATTATAATTTTCTATTAGTTTAAAGCCTATTAATGCTATTGAAATTACTAATAGAACTAATAAAATTATATCTCTATATTTTAACTTATTAAAAATAACATCTCCCCCTTTTTAATTATTATTAATAATATAACATAATTAGTAATTCAAACTATATAAGTTGCTATAATATTTTTACATTTTATTAAATTAGCTCATATTAAAAATATTTCAGTTAAATAATAACTCAATCAACTTATATATTTTTTAAGAAAATTAAGCTTACAGCTAATGACTTAACTGTAAGCTATTTTAGTATTACATCTTTTCTACTACTTCTATTCCTATTAATGCTAAAGCATTTTCAATTACTTGGCATGTAGCTTTAACTAGGCTTAATCTAGCAGCTTTTAATGATTCATCTTCTAAGTTTAATACTGAGTGAGCATTATAGAATTTATTAAATAATTTAGCTACTTCTATAGCATATCTTGTTATTATTGAAGGTTCTAACTTTTCAGTTGCTAAATGTATTTGCTTTGCAAATCCTTCTAAGGCTTTAATAAGTTCAAATTCTTCCTTAGTATCTAATTTGGAGTAATCTGCTTCTCCTGAAATCTCTCCAGCCCTAGTTAATATACTGTTTGCTCTTGCATAAGAATATTGAACATATGGACCTGTTTCACCTTCAAATGAAAGCATTTCCTTCCAATCAAATACTATATCCTTTTCTCTAGAGTTCTTTAAATATGTGAATACAATAGCACCTACACCTATCTTCTTAGCTACTTCTTCCTTATTTTCTAAATTAGGATTCTTTTCATTTATTACTTCTAAAGTTTTATCTACAGATTCCTTAATTAAGTCATCTAATAATATAACTTCACCTTTTCTAGTTGAAAGCTTTCTATCAGCAAATTTAACTAAACCAAAGCCTACATGAACACAATCCTTAGCCCACTCATGTCCGGCAAGTTCTAATACTTTAAATACTTGCTTGAAATGTAATGCTTGAGGCGTTCCTACAACATAAATACTCTTATAGAAATCATAAGTTTTCTTTCTATACATAGCTGCTGCTAAATCTCTAGTTGCATAAATAGAAGCCCCATCACCTTTTAATACTATACAAGGTGGCATATTATATTCATCTAGCATTACTACTTGAGCACCATTACTTTCTACTAGAAGATTTTTTTCTTTTAATTCATTTACTACAACATCCATCTTGTCATTATAGAATGCTTCTCCAGCGTATGAATCAAACTCTACATTAAATATGTCGTATATTCTTGCAAACTCTTTTAAGCTTAAATCTCTAAATCTCTTCCATAAAGCTTCAACTTCTTTATCTCCATCTTCTAAAGCCTTAAAGTAAGCTCTTCCTTCATCTTCTAAAGCAGGATCTTTATCAGCTTCATCATGGAACTTAACATATATTCTTAAAAGCTCATCTATTGCATTTTCTTCTAAGGCTTCTTCATTTCCCCATCTCTTATATGCAGAAATCAGCTTACCAAATTGAGTTCCCCAATCACCTAAGTGATTAATTCCTTCAACCTTATATCCTTCTTTCTTAAACAGCTTATATAATGAATTACCAATAGCTGTAGTAAATAAATGTCCTACATGGAAAGGCTTAGCTATATTAGGTGATGAATATTCTACACATATAGTTTTTCCTTCTCCTATATTAGTTGAGCCATATTCTTTTCCTTCATTTAATACTTTAGTTATAGTATTTTTAGTAAAGCTTCCCTTATCAACAAAAAAGTTAACATAGGGTCCTATATTTATTATCTTTTCAAATCCATCATTATCTATTTTATTCTTTAGCTCTTCTGATATCATATTAGGTGCTTTTCTAAAAGCTTTAGCTAATTGGAAACATGGAAATGCATAGTCCCCCATCTCACTCTTTGGTGGTATTTCAATTAACTTTTCTATAGCTTCAACATCCATATCAACATGATTTTTAATGGCTTCAGCAACTTTCTTTTTATAATCCATTTTTATCCTCCTTAAATCTTCATATAAATAAAAAACCGTCTCTTAAATAAATAAGAGACGGACAAATCCGCGGTACCACTCTGATTGCATATATAATGCCACTCAATGCTTTAACGCAGCAAACGAACTATCCTACTTAAATTTCAGTAGCTATCTCCAAGGCTCTTTTCCATATACTTTATCTTATAAGGCTTCCACCATCCCCTACTCGCTTAAAGAATCAAATATAGTACTCTTCTCTTCATAGATATTATCATTATTATTCTATTATAATATCAACATTATACATAAACAGAAGATTTATTGTCAACCTATAATCGCATCT
>JAHAIU010000436.1 GCA_018372555.1 Clostridium sp. | reverse complement strand
AAAAGAAATATAAATATAATTAAATTTGCTAGCTTATGCTGCTTTTTTCTACTAATATTCTTCCCTTTATTCTTTTTAATCACAGTATTTTTTTCTATATTTAGCATTATTATTCACCTCTTTAATCTTCAAATACTTCATTTCCTTTATATTTGAATTGTATTAATGTTACTGCAAATATAAATATTGCTAATACCCAACCAACTGCAGAAGCATAACCCATTTGGTAGTTTTTAAATGCTTTATCCCATAAATAATAAACTACTGTTGCTGCACTATAGTTAACCCCTCCATTATCAACCATTATAGAAGGTTCTATAAACATTTGAGATCCCCCAATAATTC
Source organism: Clostridium sp. (assembly GCA_018372555.1). Taxonomy (GTDB): domain Bacteria; phylum Bacillota; class Clostridia; order Clostridiales; family Clostridiaceae; genus Clostridium. Next base: position 1,457 of record JAHAIU010000436.1, on the reverse strand, counting down.
CAGTAATAATTAAATAAAATGTTACTGGTTTTAATTTAGGAAGAGTTATATACCTAAATACTTGGAAGGCATTAGCCCCATCTATTTCCGCTGCCTCTTTTAAATCCTTAGGAATACTTTGTAATCCTGCGAGGTATAAAAGCATTGACATTCCTAGCCCTTTCCAAATTGTCATTGCCATAATAGCTGGCTTAACGGTAGCTGCATTATTTAGCCAATTAGGCCCATCTATTCCAAAAATACTTAACAATTGATTTAATAGCCCATAATCACCATTGTAAACCCATCTCCATAATATTGATACAGCTGCTATTGATGAAATAACAGGTATATAATAAAGAACTCTAAAAACATTTTTTCCTGGAATATCTCTATTCATTGCTAGAGCTAATAATAATGATAAAACAAGTCCTATAGGTATTCCCATCATCATAAATAAAGTATTCCATATCGACTTCCAAAAATTAACATCTGCAAACATATCTTTAAAGTTTTGCAATCCTATAAATTCAGGTTTTCCAATTGATGTCCAATCCGTAAAACCAGCATAGAGTGAAAAAAGTAATGGTATAAAGGCAAATAAGAAAAATTGCAATACAGGCGCGAGAACAAATAAATATCCTTCTCTTCTTTCTTTTGCATAATATCCAGATTTCAACTTTAATTTAGCTTTTGACTTAGTTTTGGACTTAACTTTAAGTTCCATAATTCCCCTCCCATATATTCAATATAAGTGTTAGTGACCCCCTAACACTTATATGAAACTATTAGTTCTTAGCTTTTTCCTTAGCTTCTTTTTCTATAGCTTTATCTAATAAAGCTTGCATTTCTGGTTGAACTTTTTCACAGTAATCTTTAGCAGATATTTTTCCATCTATTACATCTTGAATTCCTTCAAAGAATTTATTATACCATTCAGCATTGTAAGTTTTTTCTCCTGGAAGTGGTTTACCATACTTTTCAATTAAATCTATAAATACTTGTTTGTTCTGAGGATTATTATCTGTATTTAAGTAATAATCCTTTGCTAATGACTTTATATTCGGAACTTGTACTTGTTTATCTGCAACCATCTTATTAGCATCAACATCTGTTGCTAAGAATATTGCTAGACTCACTGCTTCTTGTGGGTATTTAGTATTAGCTGAAACCCCAAAACCAACTGAACCTAACCAACTAGATGTTTCTCCTGTTGATCCTGCTGGCCAAGGAATTAAATCGTATTCAAATGGGAGTTCTTCAAATGCTGCTATGTCCCAAGGTGCTATTGCAAAGAAACCTAATTGTCCTTTTATCCATCTTTGATAAGTATCTAAAGTTTGTGCTTGTTCTGCAGATGGTGTAACCTTATATTTTAAAGTTTGGTCTACAAAAAATTGTAATGCTTCAACAAACTTAGGATCTGTAACAGTAACTTTAGTTGCATTTTCATTTATCCAGTCTGCACCATTACTATA
>JAHAIU010000043.1 GCA_018372555.1 Clostridium sp. | reverse complement strand
ATGAAAAGTAGAGATAATAGAACTTATGAAAAAGCATTAAAATTATATAATAATGGATATATAGATAAAGCTATTGATATGTGTGAGATAGGAATAAGCAGGGATTTATCTAATTCAAAGTTATTAAATTTAAAAGGACTACTTCTATATTTAAAGGGAGATTTAGAAGAGGCAGTAGCTCTTTTTAAGACAAATAGGAATTTTAATAATGATGATATTTCTTCATCCTATTTAAAGGATATAGAAAAGGATTATGAAAGACTTAATTTATATAATAAAGCAGTTGAGTGTATAAATAACTTTGAAATAGATGAGGCTATAGAATTATTAAATTTATGCACAGAAAGTGGCTTTAATTCAATTAATGTAAATAAGTACTTAGCAATTTGTTATTTAAGAAAGGGTGACTATTTAAAAAGTCATGAGAATCTTAGCAGATTAATAGAAATAGATAAAGCTAATGTATATGCTAAAGAAATAAATAAAGAGTTAAATAATGCATTAGAAATAAAAGATAGTAGTTTAATGAAAAAAATTATTCCAGTTTCTTTATTAATTATTCTAAGTATATTTATAATCATTTTTATTAAAGATAAGGTTAGTAATAAATATAATAAAGATAATATAAAAGCTGAAGAGGTACAAAATAATATAGAAGATAATAATTCTCATGATGAAAATAATAGCAATCAACCTAATGGTGAAAATATTAATAATGAAGAAGAAGTCAATAATGAGAATAGAGAAGAAACTTCAGAAAAAGAAGACAAGGGGGAAGAAATAAAAGTTCTAACTGAAGAACAGATTAAGGAGAGTTATATAAAGGCATCTACTTATTATGAAGATAATAAGATAGAGGAAGCAAAGGCGCTATTAGAAAAAGTATTACCAAGTGCTGAAAAAAGCCATCTAAGAGATGATATAATGTTTTTATTAGCATCTACTTATGAAAATATAAATGATGTAGATAAGGCTATTAATTACTATGATTCTTATATAGAAGAATATGAAGGTGGAAGTTACATACAAGAAGCTTATTATAGAGCTGCCTTAATTTATAAAGATAGAAATAATGAAAAAAGTAAGAGTTATACCCTTAAACTTAAAGACAATTATCCAAATTCTATTTATAATAATAGTAAAATTCAAGAGATTATAAGCTCGTAGGAGGTAATAGAATATGATAAAGGTTATAAAGAAAGTTAAAGTATATGCTCCAGAATATTTAGGAGTTAAAGACGTAGTAATATCATCAAATAAAATTGAAGGAATATATGAAGATTTAAATATACCAGAAAACTTTATTAATATAGAAGTAATAGATGGGGAAGGGAAATTATTATTCCCAGGATTTATAGATAATCATGTTCATATTAATGGTGCTGGAGGAGAAGGTGGCTTTAATATGAGAACTCCAGAACTGAAGTTATCATCATTGACAAAGGCAGGAATTACTACAGTAGTGGGATGCATTGGAACAGATGGGGTTTGTAGAGATATGGCAAGTTTAATTGCTAAGACAAAATCCCTAGAAGCAGAAGGAATAACTGCTTATTGTTATACAGGATCATATGACATTCCTGTAAAGACTTTAACAGGGGAAATTAAGAAGGATATTATGCTGATAGATAAGATAATAGGTATAGGTGAACTAGCTATTTCAGATACAAGAAGTTCTCAAGCTACCTATGATCAATTAATTCAAGCTATAGCACAAGCAAGAGTTGGGGGTCTTTTATCTGGAAAAGCAGGCATAGCCAATATACACTTAGGAGATGGAACAAGAAAGCTAGGATATTTATTTAGGTTAGCTGATGAAACAGAACTACCAATAACTCAAATATTACCGACTCATATAAATAGAAATGGGGATTTATTTAAGTCAGGAGAAGAATATATAAATAAAGGTGGATATATAGATTTAACAACTAGTACACCAGAGGATCAACTAGCACCAGGAGAATTATCAGCAAGTGAAGGCTTAAGTATATTAATAAAGAATAAAGCAAATGTAGATAATGTAACCTTCTCTTCAGATGGAAATGGAAGTATGCCAATATTTGATGAAAAAGGTAGATTGATTAAAGTAGGAATATGCTCTGTTGCAAGTCTTTATGAAGAAGTTAAGAAATGTATTAAGACATATAATATAGAAATAGAAGATGCTCTTAAAGTAATTACTTCAAATGTAGCCAAGGTATTAAAGCTTAAGAATAAAGGTTCAATAGAAATAGGAAAAGATGCTGATTTAGTATTAGTAAAGGAAGATTCCTTAGAAATAGATACTGTAATAGCCATGGGAAAATTAATGGTTAAAGAAGGAGAAGCAGTAGTTAAGGGAACTTTTGAAGAATAGAAAATATAATTTTTATAAAAAAATCCTCAGAAAAAATATCTGAGGATTTTCTTACGTTAGTATGTGTTGAAAAATAAGTGTTGCCCTATGGATTTACTATTTGTTTTCTGAACATCTTGCATCCATGAACAAGTTGCTATAGAAGGGTTATAGAAGAACAAAGCTTCATTAGTTGGATCATTACCCTTTATAGCATCATATACAGCATTATAGCATTCCTCAGTAGGAGTTACATTAATTTCTCCATTAATTACACAAGAAAATGCATTAGGTTGAAGTATGACTTCGTTTATTGTATTAGGAAAACCTGGACTAAGCACCCTATTTAAAATAACAGATGCAACTGCAATCTTACCCTCATAGGGCTCACCTTTACTTTCAGCATAGACTATTTTTGCCATTAAATTTACATCTTCTTCAGTTAAGTAAATTAAGTTATCATTGTGGTTAAAAACTTCTACCACATCATTATCATTCATATTTATTAATTCAAAATTTAATTTCTTACTTATGTTATTATTTTTTAGATTATATGCGTTACTAGTGGCATATGTTATAGTATTTGCTGAAAATAAAAGGGTTATTAATAAAATAAAGCTTTTTAATATTTTCATAAATAACCTCCTTTTGGATAACTAAATAATCCAAAATTTATTATTACCAAAATAGAGAAAATTATACTACACTTTATTTAATTTATTTATAAAGCTTTCAAAAGTAGTTAAAAGATTTTCTCTTTTTGATGAAGCTTCTTTATATTTTTTATTAATATCTTCTTCTTTATTACCAGTAGTTTTATCTAGGATAACAGCTTCTTTAATAGCTATTAAGTAAGGATTATAGGCATTTAAATATTCCTTTAAAGCTTCATAAGTATCCATACGACCTTCTGGAACTGATATTCCAGATAGAGCTTTTTCTAAATCTTCATATAACTTTTCTTTTTTATAAATATCATCAATTATAACTTCTAAGTCCCTATTATCTTCTTTTACCTTATTTATTGCTGGAGTTAAATCTTCATTTAAGTAGTTAAAATCGTTTTTAAAACCATCTAGTTTATATACAAAATCTTTTTCTATAGAATCTTTAAATTGGGAGTCTCTGTTAATTTTAACTAATGTATTTAAATAACCATAATAATTATTAAAAAAGCTTAAGGTAGAGTTAGAAAATCTAACATTAACATTTTTAGAACTTAAGACTTCATAATTACTTATACATTGATTTTTTAAATTATCAAAATTCGTTAATATGTCATTACTAGTAATTGATCCAGGACTAGCTAGTAAATTTAAGGAAGTATCATATAAGTTAATAGTAGAATCCACTGAAGTAGATAAAGCATCTTTAATATCAGAATTACTAATAGAGGTATAATTTACTTCTGAAACTCTTAAAGATAATTCTCTTAATGAAGCAAGGCCTTCAGAAAGATTAGAAGAAGCCTTTGAAGTATCTATACTTAAGTCATCTACACTATCTGATAGAGATAAATTGATATTGTTTAATTCTTTACTTATTTGGGTTAACTCCCTTTTAGCTTTAAAATCTTTAGAATTAAAAACTAATAAAAATAATGAAATAGAAATAATAAATACACATGCAATAGCCGAAATTACTAAGGTTTTATGTTTTTTTAAAATAGCTATAAATAGGACCATAAAAAATCACCCCTAAAAAATTTTCTTTACATAAATTTATATTATAGAAACTCTTAAAATATTATTAAAATTAAAAAAAGGTTATGGAGTTTATACTAAGATTTATTGATTTGGTGTATAATTATATATATATCAAAGATTGGGGGCCCCATGGATGCAGGAAGTAAGTACATTTATAATGAATACATTGAAAAATATATCTATATTTGCAGTTTTAGATATATTAGTGGTGGCTTATATTTTTTATAAGGGATATTCATTAATAAAAGAAACAAGAGCAGAGCAATTACTTAAAGGTATAATCTTTATGATAGCTTTTATACCAATAAGTTATATATTAAAGCTTGAGATGCTTAATTTTATTTTAAATAAGACACTAACTATAGGTTTATTATCTGTAGTGATTATTTTTCAGCCAGAAATAAGAAGAGCTTTAGAACACTTAGGTAGAAGTGCTTTTGAGGAGCTTCATAGTATGCAAGATGTGGAGAATAGAAATATAACTGTTAATGAAATAGTTAATGCTGTTGATAACTTAGCAGCTTCAAAAACAGGTGCTTTAATAGTAATAGAGAAAGTAACTAGACTAGGTGAAATATTAAATTCAGGAACGATTTTAGATGCAAAGGTAACATCTAATTTACTAGAAAATATTTTTGTTGTTAATACACCACTTCATGATGGTGCTACTATAATTAGAAATGATAGAATATTGGCCTCAGGCTGTGTTTTACCTTTGACTAATAATACTTCTATAAATAAGAAACTTGGTACAAGACATAGGGCAGCTATTGGTTTATCAGAAATATCAGACTCAATAATTATAATTGTATCTGAAGAAACAGGGATTGTTTCTTTAGCCATAAATGGTAAGTTAACTAGGGGTTATGATAAAGAAAGATTAAGAATAGTACTAATAAAATTAATAGAGCATAAAGATAAGAAAAAAGTTAAGTCAGCTGGGGAGAAGGTGAAGTCATGGATAATAAGGAAAAAAACAAGTTAATAGTTCCAATAATATGTGTCTTATTATCTATAGGTTTATGGGTATATGTTACTAATGTAGAAAATAAAATAAGAACTACTGAAATTAGTAAGATACCAGTTGAATTAGTAAACTTAGATGCTCTAACTAGTTCTAAATTAGCTTTATCTCCTGATCAAGAATTATATGTTACTTTAAAAGTAGAAGGAAATAATAATGACATTAATAAAATTAAAAAAAGTGATTTTAAGCTTCAAGTAGATTTAAGTGAGTATGCTTGGAAAAAAGGGGTCAATAAAGTACCAGTTACAATAGTTGATTCTCCTATCTCAGTAAGTATAAGAAATACGAATACACTAACTATACAATTAAATATTGAGGATATGGTTGAGAAAACACTTCCTGTAATTTCAAATATTAAGGTTACAACTAAGCAAGGATATTTTGCATCTGAGCCAAGTATATCACCAGAAGAGGTTAAAGTTAGTGGGGCAGAATCATCAATAAATAAGGTAAGTAAATTAGTTGTTGTTGATAATAAAGAAGATGTAAGTGAAGACATAGTTGGAGATTATGAAATAAAGCCTGTAGATGATTCTGGAGAGAAAGTATTAGGTGTTACTCTTTCTCAAGAAACTGCTAAGGTAGAAGTAAGGATTAGCAAAGGAAAATCAGTTAAGGTAAGTGTTGAAACTACAGGGGCATTACCAACTGGGGTTAAATTAAGATCCTTAGAAAGCAGTAGAAATACAGTTGAAATATTAGGTCCAAAGGAAATACTCGATACAATAGGTGAAGTTAAAACAACACCGATAGATTTATCTTCAATAACAAGTTCTCAAGAGGTTAATTTAAAAATAATTTTACCAGAAGGTGTAATGGTAGCTCAAGGTGATGATATGCTTAGTGTAAAAGTAAACTTGGCTGGTATGATTACTAAGGACTTTAGTATTAAATATAGCTTAAGTGGCGCTAATCAAGGATTAAAGATTACACCATCCAAAGATTTAATTAAAGTTACTATCAAAGGATATGAAGATGAAATAAGCAGTGTTGTTGCTGATAATTTAACAGCTTCTATAGATTTAAGTAGTTATAAAGAAGAGGGAACCTTCGAGGTAAAACCTAAAGTTACCTTTAGTGGAGTCAATGGAGAGTATACTGTATCCTATGTTGAACCAATAAGTATAACAGTTACAAAAGAAGTTGAGCAAGGAAACAATGATAGTAACAATAATACTGAGCAGTAATAAAATGCAAAGCATTTTATTAATTAAAGAATGAAAAAATTAAAGAATGAGAAAATTATTATAAAAAATCTTTGTAGATTTTTTAATAGATATTTGTATGAATGAAGAACGGTTTGCATAGTAAAGACTATTTCATTCATACATTTTTTCATTTTTTCACTATTTCATTCTTTTATTTTTTAATGTATTTAACATAATAATATGATAGAATAAGGTGCAAATAAACAATATGAATAAGTTGTAGAAAGATTCTTTATATTTTATTAAGCTTTATTTCATATTAAAAATATTTAAGATAAGAAGTTATATTAAGAACTTATATATATGTAATGTAAATACTAATAAAAAGAGAGGCGATACTATGTCTATTAGAATAAATAATTTATCATTAAGTATAGATGAAGATAAGAGTAGTTTAGTTAATAAAGTAGCTAAGAAATTAAGACTTCCTAAGGAAGAAGTTAAGAATATAAAAATAATAAAGGAAAGTTTAGATGCTAGAAAGAAAAATAGCATTAAGTACATATATTGTGTTGAAGTCGAACATAAGAATGAAGAAAAAATTGTTAATAAACTTAAGGATAAGGATGTAAGGTTAGAATCACCTTCTTATAATGCAGAGATACCTTTTGGTGATAAGGAATTAAAAAATAGACCAGTAGTTGTAGGTTTTGGACCTGCAGGGATATTCTCAGCCTTATTATTGGCTGAAAAAGGTTATAAGCCAATAGTAATAGAACGTGGAGAAGATGTGGATAAAAGAACAGATACTGTTGATAAGTTTTGGAAAACAGGAGAACTTAACACGGAATCTAATGTTCAGTTTGGAGAAGGTGGAGCAGGAACCTTTTCTGATGGAAAGCTTACTACTAGAATAAAGGATAGCAGATGTGATTATGTACTACAGGAGCTAGTAAAGGCTGGGGCTCCAGAAGAAATAAAATATTTAGCTAAACCTCACGTTGGAACAGATCTTTTAAAGGGTGTAGTTAAGAATATTAGGGAAAGAATAAAGGAGTTAGGTGGAGAAGTTTTATTTTCTACTAAACTAGAAGAAATAAAAATTAAAGATGGAAGAGTAAGTAGCATTATTGTAAATGGAAAAGAACAGTTATGTAATGAATTAATACTTGCTATTGGTCATAGTTCAAGGGATACATATGAAATGTTATATAAGATTGGTGTAAATATGGAGCCAAAGGCCTTTGCTATTGGAGTTAGAATAGAACATCCACAAGAGGTGATAAATAAAAGCCAATATGGAGAGATGTATGAGCATCCAAGACTTAAGGCTGCTGAGTATAGATTAACTTACCAAAGTGAAAAATTAAAAAGAGCAGTATATTCTTTCTGTATGTGTCCTGGTGGAGTAGTAGTATCTGCCGCTTCAGAAAAGAATAGATTAGTATCTAATGGTATGAGTTATCATGCTAGAGATCTAGATAATGCTAACTCAGCTTTAGTAGTAACAGTAGGGCCAGATGATTTTGAAGGAACATCACCTTTAAGAGGAATGGAATTCCAAAGACATTATGAAGAGTTAGCCTTTAAGCTAGGTGGAGGGGGATATAAGGCACCAGTTCAGCTTTTAGGAGATTTTATGCAGGATAAAGTTAGTGAAAAACTTGGAAAAGTTAAACCTAGTTACACAGGAGGATATGTATTTGAAGATTTAAGAAAATGTCTTCCACCTTATGTAATAGAAGCTTTAAAAGAAGGTATTGTGGACTTTGATAAAAAGATTAAAGGTTATGGTGATTATGACTCAATTTTAACAGGCATTGAAACAAGAACTTCTGCACCAATTAGAATGAATAGAGATGAAAATTTAAACAGTATTTCTGTTAAAGGTCTTTATCCAGCTGGAGAGGGAGCAGGCTTCGCAGGAGGAATAATCTCGGCTGCAGTAGATGGACTTAAGGTTGCAGAGAAAATTATAGAAGAATATAAGCCTATAAAATAAAATTTGAAGAAAATTCTGAAAATTACTGTTTTCAGGATTTTTTTTGTTACAATATAAATATGTGGTTTATTTAGACAAGTATTTGATATTATTTTAACAATTTCAATATGTTTAAGAATGTTTTTATAGTATTGTTAGAATAAAAAAAATATATTTTTTTAGAAAGAAAATTCACAATATTTTTAATTTATATTAAAATGTAGATATTAAAAACTTTAGTGTAAGAGGTGCAAAAATGAGTAAAAATTTTGATGACTTATTAAAGAAGCTAAATGATTGTTCAACAAAGAAGGTTGCAGTAGCAGTAGCTCAAGATGAACCAGTTTTAGAAGCAGTTAAGGCTGCAAAGGAAAAAGGAATTGCAGATGCCATTTTAGTTGGAGATGAAGTTAAGATTAGAGAAATAGCTGAAAAGATTAATATGGACTTAACTCAATTTGAAATAGTTAATGTGGAAAATCCAAATAAAGCAGCATTAGAAGCTATAACTTTAGTTTCAAGCGGTAAGGCTGATATGGTTATGAAGGGATTAGTTGATACAGCAACATTTTTAAGATGTGTATTAAATAAGGAAGTTGGATTAAGAACTGGAAAGCTTATGTCCCATGTATCTGTTTTTGAAATAGAGGGAATAGATAGATTAATATTATTAACAGATGCAGCATTTAACACATACCCAGATTTAAAAGCAAAAGTTCAAATTTTAAATAACTCAGTAGATGTAGCTCACGCTTGTGGAATAGAGCTTCCTAAAGTTGCACCAGTATGTGCAGTTGAAGTAGTAAATCCAGATATGCCTGCAACTATAGATGCATCATTATTATCTAAGATGAATGATAGGGGACAAATTAAGGGCTGTATAGTGGATGGTCCTTTAGCTTTAGATAATGCATTATCAGAAGAAGCTGCAAAACATAAAGGAGTAACAGGTGAAGTAGCTGGAAAGGCAGATATAATATTACTTCCTAATATAGAAACAGCCAATGTTATGTATAAGACTTTAACATATACAGCGAAATCAAGAAATGGTGGATTATTGGTAGGAACATCAGCACCAGTTATTTTAACTTCAAGAGCTGATAGTTTTGAAACAAAGGTTTATTCAATTGCATTAGCAGCTTTAGTTGCAGAAGCAAAATAGTTAAATATATTTATGGAGGTTATATCATGTCAAATAAGCTATTAATTATTAATCCAGGTTCGACATCTACAAAAATAGGTGTTTATGAGGATACTAAGGAATTATTTGAAGAAACTTTAAGACATTCTTCAGAAGAAATAGGAAAGTATGAAACTATATTCGATCAAATAGATTTTAGAAAAGAAATAATAGTTAATATATTAAAAGAAAAGAATTTTGACTTAAATACTTTAGATGCTATAGTTGGTAGAGGTGGAATGCTAAGACCAATGGAAAGTGGAACTTATAAAGTAAATGATACTATGCTTGAAGACTTAAAAGTTGGAGTACAAGGACAACATGCTTCTAACTTAGGAGGAATTCTTGCAGATAGGATAGCTAAAGAATTAAATATACCAGCTTTTATAGTAGATCCAGTAGTAGTAGATGAATTAGATGAAGTAGCAAGAGTTTCAGGAGTTCCTGAATTACCAAGATTAAGTAAGTTCCATGCTTTAAATCAAAAAGCAGTTGCTAAGAGATATGCTAAAGAAAATAATATAAGTTATTCAGATTTAAATTTGATAGTTGTACATATGGGTGGAGGAGTTTCTGTTGGCGCTCATAAAAAAGGTAGAGTAGTAGATGTAAATAATGCTTTAGATGGAGAAGGTCCATTTTCACCAGAAAGAGCTGGAACAGTGCCAGTAGGAGACTTAATTAAATTATGTTACAGCAATAAGTACACTGAAAAAGAAATGTATAGCAAAATAATAGGTAAGGGTGGATATGTTGCATACTTAAATACTAACGATGCTAGAGATGTTCTTAAGCTTGTAGAAGAAGGAAATAAAGAAGCTAAGTTGTACTTTGATGCTTTTATTTATCAAATAGCTAAGGCTGTTGGAGCAAATGCGACAGTTTTAGAAGGAAAAGTAGATAGCATAATATTAACAGGTGGAATAGCTTATTCAGATGTTGTAGTTGAAGCATTAAAAGCTAGAATTGGATGGATAGCAAGTGTAACTGTATATCCTGGAGAAGATGAATTATTAGCATTAGCTGAAGGTGCTTTAAGAGTACTTAATGGAGAAGAAGAAGCAAAAGAATATTAAGATAATCACTAATAAATATTCCAATAATATAAGTATGTACGACCTTGCATGCTCCAAGTCGGCATACTTATATTATTTGTAATATTCATTATAGCTATATTATCTTTTTACTTATAATAAACTAAAGGAAAAAACTCAGTCGAGCTGAGTTTTTAAAGTTAGGAATTAGGAGTTCAGCTTTGGCTGAGCTCTTTTTCTTTGGGAGTTTTTTTTTAATAGAAAAACTAATTTAAATAATAGAATTTTTGATTTATATATAACTCAAATAATAAAATTCTTAAATTATATGTAGTTTACTATTTTTACCTTTATGTATTATGGTAAAATTATTGGTGGAGGGGATTTAAATGATAACTTCACAGAATATAAAAAATAGATTAACTATGATAGATGAGATGAAAAATGAAAGTGTATTCCAAATATTAGAATATGATGATTTACAAGGGGCTAGAGATTTAAATACAGCAATGCAATTAAATTTAATGAAGTCATCTTTTATTAGATTAAAGCAATGTAGAATAATTTTAGATGATAGTGCTATAAAAATAGAAGCCGGATCCTTAAGTTATATGAAGGGAAATATAGAGATAGTAACTAAGTCTGGTGGATTAATTGGAATGGGTAAAAAGTTATTTTCAAATAAGGTTACAGGAGAATCTACATTTAAACCTATACTTAGAGGGACAGGTGAAGTGTTTTTAGAGCCTAGTTTTGGACATTTCTCACTAATAGAATTAGAGGATGAAGAAATAATAGTAGATGATGGCTTATTTTTTGCATGTGAGGAGAGTATAGAAATAGAACCAGTTATGCAAAAAAGTATTTCATCCCTTATATTTGGAAAGGAAGGAATATTCCAAAGTAGATTAAGTGGAAGTGGAATAGTTTTATTAGAAGTTCCAGTACCAGAAAAAGAAATATTAAGATGTAAGTTATATAGAGATGTTTTAAAAGTAGATGGAAGTTTTGCCGTTTTAAGAAGTGGTAATATAGAGTTTACTGTTGAAAAGTCAGGTACAACATTAGTAGGCTCTGCAATAAATGGAGAAGGTTTACTTAATGTTTATAGAGGTACGGGAGAAGTGTGGCTAGTTCCAACTAAGAGTATTTATGAAGATTTAAATGAAAGAGGACTAAGTGAATTTAATAGAGATATAAGTTATGAACCAGAAGAGTAATCACTTTACTTCAATATAGTTGTAAAATATCAAAGTAAAAGTTATAATTTTATAAGAGTTAAAATGCAGATTACAGATTAAACATATTTTTTCAAAAGAGAATAAGAGTAGTTAGGAGAGGACGTTAAATATGGCTGAAAATAAGCTTAAAAATCCAGAGCTAGATTTATTTTTCGAGGCAATTTTAAAGCTTCAAACTATAGAGGAATGTTATAGTTTTTTTGAAGATGTTGCAACTATAAATGAATTAAAAGCATTGGCTCAAAGAATTCAAGTTGCAAAACTTTTAAAGGAAAAGAAGGTTTATACTGAAATAGCTGAAGATACAGGTGCTAGTACAGCTACTATTAGTAGGGTTAATAAGTGTTTAAATTATGGTACTGGTGGATACAATTTAATATTAGAAAGACTTGAAAAAAATTAAGAAATAATTAGGTTTTATTGTATAGATTAATAATATATAATATTATTATGTGGAATTAACGTATATAACAATAGAAAAAGCGAGGTAAAAAATATGGGTAGAATGTTTGGTACAGATGGAGTTAGAGGAATTGCTAATACTGAATTAACATCTGAAATAGCTTATAGCTTAGGTAGAGCAGGTGCTTATGTATTAACAGAAGGGACTCATAAACCAAAGATATTAGTTGCTAAAGATACAAGAATATCAGGAGATATGCTTGAAGCTGCTTTAGTATCTGGGATATTATCAGTAGGAGCAGAAGCAGTAATATTAGGTGTAGTACCTACTCCAGCAGTAGCACATTTAATAAGAGAATATAATGCTGATGCAGGAATTATGATTTCAGCATCACATAACCCAGTAGAATATAATGGAATTAAATTCTTTGATAATAAAGGATATAAATTACCAGATGAATTGGAAGATGAAATACAAAGAGTTATAGAAAGTGGATTTGAGGGAGTACCAAGTCCAACAGGACACGATTTAGGTAGATCACATAGAGAAGTTGGTGCCCTTGATGAATATACAGACTATGCTTTATCAACTATACCAGTAGACTTAAAAGGACTAAAAGTAGCTTTAGATTGTGCAAATGGTGCTTGTTACAAGGCTGCAGTAAAAGCTTTTAGGGAGCTAGGTGCTGAAGTTTATGTAATAAACGATAATCCAGATGGAACTAATATAAATGAAAAGTGTGGTTCAACTCATCCAGAAGAATTACAAGATTATGTTGTAAGAAAGAACTGTGATTTAGGTTTTGCCTTTGATGGAGATGCTGATAGATGTTTAGCTGTAGATGAAAAAGGTAACCTTATTAATGGTGACTTTATATTAATGTTATGTGCAAAATACTTAAAGGACTTAGGAAAGCTTAAAGATGATACTCTAGTAGTAACAGTTATGAGTAACTTAGGGTTAGATATTGCATGTAAAAAAGAAGGAATAAAGACTATCAAGACTAAGGTTGGAGATAGATATGTATTAGAAGAAATGGTTAATGATAAATTTGTTCTAGGTGGAGAGCAATCAGGTCATATAATATTTTTAGACTATAATACAACTGGTGATGGATTAGTTACAGCACTTCAAGTAGCTGCAATAAGAAAGAAAAGTGGAAAGACTTTAAGTGAACTGGCAGGAATAATGAAGGAACTTCCACAAGTACTTGTAAATGCAAAAGTTCCAAATGATAAGAAAAACATATACTTAGAAGATGAAGAAATAGTAAATGAAATTAAAAAGATAGAAGAAAAACTTCATGGAGCTGGAAGAGTATTAATAAGACCTTCAGGTACTGAACCACTAGTAAGAGTTATGCTAGAAGGAGAAAACCAAGAAGAAATAGATAAGATGGCTCATGGATTAGTAGATTTAATACTAAGCAAAATATAGGCAATTAACAATATGAATATAAAGACAAATGAAAATAGAATATGCTCCATAATTTAATGGCTGCAAAAAGAAGTTCTAGGCTTGCAAAAGCTACTAGACCAAGAGTTTTGGTAAAACTAGCATACGCTCAGACAAACCAACAACTCTAAGGTCTAGTAGCTTTTGCTTCACCAAGTACTTCTAATTTTTCACTATATGATTATTTCACATATTCTATTTTCATTTGCTAGTATATAACAATTTTAAATAATGAATAGATAAATTAAAGAATGAAATAGATTATCTGGGATAAATCACCTATTTATAGAGACTGCCAATACTATATTAATAGTAAGGTGGTCTTTTTTTATTATATTTAATGATTGAAAATAACACTTTGCTAATTATTTAAAATCTATATTAATATATCAATTTGTAAAACAATAAAAATTTGACAGGGAGTGAAGTTAGGAATAATATGTGTATAATAGATAAAGATTTATGAGGTGATGGAAATGAATAAAAAGATGCCAGTTTTATTTTTATCTCATGGTAGTCCAATGAATGTAGTTTTAGATAATGAATATACAAGGTCATTAATAAAACTTGGACAAGAGTTAGAAGTACCAAAGGCAATTATTATAATTTCAGCTCATTTTAAAACTAAAGGAACATATTTGACATATAATGAAAAGCCAAAACAAATTTATGATTTTTATGGATTTCCAGAAGAAATATATAATATAAAATATGAACCATATGGTGGAAAAGAATATGCTGAAAAAATTTATAATGAACTTAAAGGAGAAGGAGTAGAGCTTACAGATGAGTGGGGGCTAGACCATGCTTCTTGGGGAGTTTTAAAATATTTATACCCCAATGCCAATATACCTACTATGGAGCTAAGCTTAAATGCTGAATTAACAGAAGAGGAACATTATAAGATAGGTAAAAAGTTAGCTAAATTTAGAGAAGAAGGAATACTAATAATAGGAAGTGGAGATATAGTTCATAATTTAGGAGTTGCAAGTCCTGATGTTTATGGAAAACCATATGAGTGGGCTGAAGCTTTTGACAATTATATTATAGATTCGATAAAGAAGTATAATCACAAGGCAATACTAAATTATAAATCTCTAGGAGATATTTCTAAGTTAGCAGCCCCAACTGATGAGCACTTCTTACCTATAATATATGTAGCAGGAGCTCAAAAAAAGGATGATAAAGTAGAAGTTATTCATAAAAGTATTCAAAATTCATCTGTTTCTATGAGTTGCATTAAGATAGGATGATGGCAATTAAAAGTTAACAATTTAGGTAGGGATTCAGAAGCTTCTCAATTTCATTAAAGATATTAGAAAGGTAGTAGGTTTATAAAATCTACTACCTTTTTAACACCCTTAAATTTATCTTATTCTTCTATTGTTACAGCTATCTCTAGCTCTCCATTTTCTTTTACGTCATTAATTCTTATACGAAGTACTCCTGAATATTTAACAGCAATACCTGGATTGATTATATCAGGCTTTAAAATATAGGAGAAAGTTTCCCCGTTAACCTTGTTGTACATCATAATATTACTATGATCTTGTAGATGAATAGTAGAAATTCCTGTTTGCTTATTACTATGAGCTTTAAGTGTAGGCATAACTACATCTTCAGCCATGCTGCCCTCATAGTTAAATGAAATGTCATTAACAGTTTTATCAGTATTGTTTGAGATGCTTACTACAGTTAGTTGTAGTGGCGGAAATCCATACATAAAAATCATCCCTTCTATTTCAAATTATTGTATAATAAAGCAAAAAATAATATTTCATGTTCAAAATAAACCATTAAAGAAATAATTAGTGAAAAATCCTGTTACAAATAAATGGGAGATGAGATTTGAAAACTTAAATAATAATTATAGTAATCTTTTTAAATGGTATATAAAACTTCATAATTAAAGTATAGACTTATTTAATACAAATGTAAATATAGAAAAAAATAAAATATAAGGATAATAATGGTTGTAAATTAAAATGATAAATAAATAATAATTTTGATAAAATAATTTCATAATAACAAAATTTAATTGATAATTTAATAATAAAAACGACATTATAGTTATAAAGTGATAAAATAATTAACTTAGAAAAGCATTCAAAAAGTAATTTGACAAAGTTTTCTAAAAATTCTTGACAGTTAGACAAATGGATAGTAAAATTTTAGCAATAACAAAATTTAATATGACCTTACGATTTGTAAATGCAAAGAAGGAGACTTTTATTTAGAAATAAAGTTTAAGAGAGTCCATGGTTGGTGTAAATGGATACTTTACTAAATAATTATCACTCCAGAGCAGTATCCAGAAAGTACAATCTTAATTGTATAAGTAAGCGATAACCGGTAAGCACCGTTAAAGGCAAGGGTTTGTTAGAACCTAGTGATTGTATAAATTAAGGCGGAAGTTTATTACCACCATAATGAGTCCATCATTAAGGGTGGTTTTTTTACACAATTTTTTAAAAGGGGGCTAAATATTTGGAAAGACATGTATTATCTGTATTAGTTAGAAATTCATCAGGGGTATTAACCAGAGTTTCAGGATTATTTGCTAGGCGTGGATTTAACATAGACAGTTTAACTGTTGGTAGAACAGAAAATCCAGATATATCGAGGATGACAATTGTTTTAATGGGAAATGACGACGTAGTAGAACAATTTACAAAGCAGTTAAATAAACTTGAAGATGTATTAAGAGTACACGAATTAAAGTCAGAACATTCTGTATATAGGGAGCTTGTTTTAATTAAAGTACAAGCATCAGCTGAAAAAAGAGGTTCTATAAACGAAGTAGTTAAGATATTTAGAAGCAAGATAATAGATGTTGCTCACAATACAGTAACTATTGAATTAACTGGGGATGATAGCAAGATAAACGCTTTAATAGAACTAATGGAAGACTACGGAATAGTTGAGATAGTTAGAACTGGAATAACAGCCTTGGAAAGAGGAGATAAGGATATTACTAGTTATGGAGAATACTTCAATTAATTGTTAATTGCAAAAAGGGGGTTAAGCAATGGGCGATAGAGTCATCGAAATCTTTGATTCTACTTTAAGGGATGGGGCACAGGGAGAAGATATTTCTTTTTCTCTTGAAGATAAAATTAAGGTTGCTATGGCTTTAGATAAGATGGGGGTTTCTTATATAGAGGCAGGAAATCCAGGGTCTAATCCTAAGGACATGGAGTTCTTTAAGAAAATGAAAGAAGTCAAGCTTAAGAACTCAAAGCTAGCAGCTTTTGGAGCAACTAGAAGATTTAGAACTAAGGTAGAGGAAGATACTAATATAAAAAGCTTGTTAGCAGCAGAAACAGATGTAATAGTAATATTCGGTAAAGCATGGGATTTTCAAGTTAAGGAAATTCTAAAAACTACTTTAGAAGAAAATCTAAGTATGATAAAGGATTCAATAAGCTATATTAAAAGTAAAAATAAAGAAGTTATCTTTGATGCAGAACACTTTTTTGATGGATATAAGGAAAATAGTGATTATGCATTAAAAGTTTTAATAACTGCAAAGGAAGCAGGAGCAGATGTAGTTGTATTGTGTGATACTAATGGAGGAACTTTACCATCAGAAGTAAGTGAAATAGCTAAAGAGGCTGTTAAAATTGTAGGTGGGAGAGTAGGAATTCATTGTCATAACGATATTGGAATGGCAGTTGCTGATTCAATAACTGCAGTTGAAGCTGGGATATGTCATATTCAAGGAACCTTTATTGGAGTAGGAGAAAGATGTGGTAATGCTAATTTAACAGTAATTATACCTACACTGCAATTAAAGATGGGCTATGAAGCCTTGCCTAAAGAAAATATAGTAGAACTTACTAAAACAGCTAAGTATATTGCTGAAATTTCAAATATTAAACTGTTAGATAGTATGCCATATGTTGGAGCATCAGCCTTTGCTCATAAGGGTGGAATGCATATAGATGCTATATGTAAAAAGTCAAGCTCATATGAACATATTAAACCAGAAGAAGTTGGAAATGACAGAAGATTCTTAATATCTGAGGTGAGTGGCAAAAGTACAATATTAAAAGAAATTCAAAAAGTATTCCCAAATATCACTAGAGATAGTGAAGA
>JAHAIU010000435.1 GCA_018372555.1 Clostridium sp. | reverse complement strand
TGTACTTTCAACTGACTTTATTCTTCTTTTTATATCTATAAGTCCTGCTGATCCCAAGTTTCCACCTCCTAAAGAATGGGAGCTGCCTTAAAGCAGCCCTTTTGCAATTGACAATTAACAGTTGACAATTAACAATTATTGATGTAATTCCTTGGGAATTACTATAGTAAATCAATTCAAAAAACTCCTTGGGAGTTTTATCCTTAATTGTTCATTATTAATTAATAATTGTTAATTAACTAGTTGTTTCCATTGTCTTGTAAGAATATTTTCTTAAACTCAACTATTGAATTTTCTAATTCTGTCTTTATATCATCAGTTATTTTCTGAACTTCTACTATCTTCTTTAATAGATCTCTGTTATGAGTATCCATATACTCTAGTAATTCTCTTTCAAATCTTCTTACATCACTAACTTTTATATCAGATAAGAAATCATTTACTGTTGCAAATAATATTACAATTTGATTTTCAACTGGCATAGGTGAGTATTGGTCTTGCTTTAATACCTCAACTAATCTCTTACCCTTATCAAGTCTCTTCTTAGAATCTTTATCTAAGTCTGATCCAAACTGTGCAAAGGATTCTAATTCTCTATATTGAGCTAGCTCTAATCTTAGTGTACCAGAAACTTGCTTCATTGCTTTAGTTTGTGCATTACCACCAACTCTTGATACAGATATCCCTGCATTAACTGCTGGTCTTTGACCTGAGTGGAAAAGATCTGACTCTAAGAATATTTGACCATCTGTAATAGAAATTACGTTAGTTGGTATATAAGCAGTAACATCACCTGCTAAAGTTTCTATTATTGGTAGAGCTGTTAATGATCCACCACCATTTTCTTTAGATAGCTTTGCAGCTCTTTCTAATAATCTTGAATGTATATAGAATACATCTCCTGGATATGCTTCTCTGCCTGGTGGTCTCCTAAGTAGTAATGACATTGTTCTATAAGCCACTGCATGCTTAGATAAATCATCATAAATTATAAGTACATCTTTTCCTTTATGCATGAAATATTCCCCCATACTACATCCAGCGTATGGAGCTAAATATTGTAGTGGAGCTGATTCTGAAGCAGTACCACTTACAATTATTGAATAATCTAAGGCACCAAATTCTTCTAAAGTATTAACTATATTAGCAACTGTTGATTGTTTTTGACCAATTGCAACATATATACAAATTACATCTTTACCTTTTTGATTTAAGATAGTATCTACAGCAATAGCTGTTTTTCCTGTTTGTCTATCTCCGATAATAAGCTCTCTTTGTCCCTTACCTATTGGAATCATAGAATCTATTGCCTTAATACCTGTTTGTAATGGTTCATTAACTGAACTTCTATCTATAATACTAGGTGCTGGAACTTCAATAGGTCTATATCCTGAATTATTGATAGGTCCTTTTCCATCTATAGGTTCTCCAAGAGAATCTACAACTCTACCTAATAAAGCTTCTCCAACTGGAACTTCAACTATTTTATTAGTTCTTTTAACTATATCCCCTTCTCTAATGCCTTCTTCCGGTCCTAATAGAACACAACCAACATTATCTTGTTCTAGGTTTAAAGCCATTCCGAAAACTTTATTTGGGAATTCAAGTAATTCACCTTGCATACAGTCATCTAAGCCATATACTCTAGCTATACCATCACCTATTTGAATAATAGTACCCGAATCTATAGTCTTTATCTCTTTTTCGTATCTTTCAATTTCCTTCTTAATTATGGAAGTTATTTCTTCAGGCTTAATATTCATACCTTCACCTCTATTCTGTTTTAAGCATTAAATCTTTTAGTTC
>JAHAIU010000434.1 GCA_018372555.1 Clostridium sp. | reverse complement strand
TTATTATTTCTATTTCTAATTTTCTAGCTTCTATTGAATCTTCTATTGGTATAGATGAAATAAGTCATTTTTTATATGGATGAAGTAGCTTTTCATAAAGTTCTTCACTTTCATTCTTTCACTATTTTGCTTCACAAAATCCTACAATTGGAATAATTACTTCTGTAATATAATTTTCCGGATTTCCTTTAAAAATCATTCCTGGTCCTTTATGATATATCAATCTTGATGGTGCATTTATTTCAATATTATTTTCTTTAGCATAGTCTATTATTGCCTTATAAGCATTATTTATATTATCATATGATCCCTTATGAATAGTCGATAAAGCATGAATTTCTGGTAGTTCTTTAACTTCAAACTTAGATGATGTGATCTTCTTCTTTAAAGGCACACATATTTCTATATCAGCTTCTTCTTCATATCCCTCATCATAATATAAATTTAAAACAGGTCCCGTTCCATTAGATTTAGCTTCTTTATATAAGCTAGAAATATATTCTCCTACATCAGAATATCTCCCCTTAAATCTAAAAGTAATTACATTAGTCTTTTGAATATTTTTTCGTTCTACTAAATAATTCATGGTATATTCCTCCTTAAATAAAGTAGAAGGAATATTTCTATTAATTAGATTTACTAACTCTTTTTCTTTTTTTATATTTTCTAAAATTGCATCTCTTTTTTCATTAAGAAAATACTTTAAGTCTTCTTCCGATGTATAGTTGTCTATGACATCTTTAATTTCTTTAATAGAAAAAGAAAAGTTTTTTAGAAGAACTATTAACCTTGCTTTCTTTAAATCTTCATCACTATAAAGTCTATAATTTGCTTCATTCTTTGAAGATGGTTTTAAAATATCTTGCTCATCATAATAGTGCAAAGCTTTAATAGTTAAATTAGTTATTTTTGAAAATTCTCCAATCTTATACATAGTCTACTCCTCCTCTTATCTATACTTTAACCTCTCCTGTATAGGTAAGAGTCAACACACTTTTTCTTATATTTTAATCAATCTTTTTAATAGGATGTCTAACTACCGTCTTCAACCTACTTATATCACATTTTCTTGGATCACTTATATAAATTTCATGATGATATCTTTCTTCATTAATATCAATCTGATATCCATTTTCTAAAGCAAACTTATGCATAGCTTCAACAGTTTTAGGTTCATCATCATAAGGGCCAATATGCATACATTGAACAGCAAGACCTTCTTTATATGTTAAAAATTCAACCTTAGAATAATCGATTTTCTTCTTTCTTGTAGCCTCTTCTATAGCCCAATCAAAGTCTTCTTTCCTAATAAAATCAGGTAGTCTAATAATTGATATCCACTTAAAACTATCCTTATTGGAATAGTCAACCCCCTTAATTCCTTCCTGCCACCAAAACCCTTCTAATGGCGGTACAACATATTGAAAATAGTCCTTAATTTTATACTCTCCCTTATAACTCATCTTTAAAGTAAAGGCAATTCCATAAAGTAATCCAATAGCTTTACTATACTCTCCATCTTCTTCATTAGGATTACCCTCTCCCCTTACAGCAATAAAGTTCATTTTAGGAATTTCTACTATAGTAGGCTTCTTAGGTGGCATATAAAATTCCTTATATTCTTTCTTGTAATCAAATGCCATTTCTCTTCCTCTCTTTCATTATAGTAATATAATATTTTTATAAATATAGAATAAGAGTACCTATTCTTTTATATTTGTAACTAATAATTCTATAATTAGATTAATTAATACTCTTTATACTTCCATTATACAATCTACTCTATAGGTAAGAGTCAACGTATTCTTAAACAAAAA
>JAHAIU010000433.1 GCA_018372555.1 Clostridium sp. | reverse complement strand
GGAAAGGAAAAGATTATTATTTATATGGTAATGGAGTTATGGCACACAATACAACACTATATGGATACAAATTTGATTCAAATGGTGTTGCAACTAAAGTATAGTGTGTTATAATCTAGTAGAATAAATAAATATCTAATATCATTTTTTGGGCAGCATGTAAGAGTAATTTCTTATGTGCTGCCTTTTATTATATTAATAAAATAAATTTTATTGGTATATAATTATTTGCATATCAGATAAAACTGTTGATAAAATTGTTGAAAAAATGTTGATAACTAATAAATAAATGTAAAAAAATAGCAAAGTTGTGGATAACTATTGTTGTTGATAGATAATAATGATATAATTTAATAAAAAAAATCGTAATTTAAGAGTATCGGAGGAAAAAACGTGAGTTATACACTTTTTATAGATGAATCAGGAAACATGAGTTTAAATAATGGTGAAAAATATTTTTGCATAGGAGGATATTTAGTAAAAAAAGGGAATGAAAAACATAAATTTAAAATGAAAAATATTATAAAAAATGTAATGAGAGAGAAAGAAAAATTCTTTAATTATTATGCTAAAAGAGATGGACAAACAGAAGTGAAATTTTCTAATTTAAGTTTTGAAGGTAAAAAATATGTGTTAGAAGAACTTAATAAATTAAAGCAAATTGGTGGCACGTTTGTAAGCATAATTGTAGATAAAGAAAATTGCCGATCGCTGGTTGACTCTGACACAAACGAGTACTATAACTATTTAGTGTGTTTGCTAATTAAATATGTGTTTGAAGTATGTAATTTTGCTAGAACAATAGATTTTGAAGAACTAAAGATAATATATGATGATAGATCTATGAAAGTTAAAGCAAGAAATGGACTGCAAGCATATTTAATAGAAAATTTAAAGTTAAAAAGAGATGTATATAAACAGTTTTCTTGTAATTTCAATGTAAAGTCTGCAAACTCTAAAAATAATTTTGGAGTTATGATTAGTGACTTTGTTGCGGGTACATGCAAGGATTGTTATGCACGTAATGACGATGAGTTATTTAAACTATTAAACATAAATTATGTATCAAAATTTCCCTACAAGGATTTTCAATCTACGAATATAATAAATAAAATAGTTGACAAAAAGCAAACAAGTGAATATAATGTAATTAACAGTTAAAAGCCCTGCCGTGAGAAATGTAGCAAAGATTATCGCTTAAGTGTATTTTTAATGCACACATTCTCCAGGTACTGTTAAATTACGATTTTAAAAGCTTACCATTTGGTAAGCTTTATTTCTTTGCATTTAAGTAGTAGTCAAGTTAATCTTACTACTGCTTTTGAATGCAAAAAGAGCAACTTATAAGGGGGTATAAGCTACTCATTTTTGAATTATATTATGGAGAGATACAATAATGAAAAAAATTATTATCACTATACTGCTATTATATAAATTCAATGTGACAAAAATGTGACATTATGTAGAAAAGTGTTAAAAAATATGATATTATAAATATACAATAGATACAAATTAGTTCAAAAATTCCCTAAAGAGATGGTTTAAAGATAGCTCCTTTGACCATCTCTTTTCTATGAAATAAATTAGAGTTTAAAGTTATTTAAAAATATGCTAAAATATAATTGGGTGGGGGCTCATTATTATATATTTATAACATAATCGAAAAAGAGATAACTATTAATTTAGTTATCTCCTTTTTGTAGGTTAATATCATGTCTGTATAGATTATAGACATAAGTAATTAATTATATACAATATTTCCATCTTTATATATTTTAATACTTTGTATTGCTCTATTGTATTTACTTTCATAATATCA
>JAHAIU010000432.1 GCA_018372555.1 Clostridium sp. | reverse complement strand
TTAGCATCTGGAGCTGAAATATTAATTTTCGATGAGCCTGTTTTAGGATTAGATGCTAATCATAGAGATATGTTCTATAAGGAGTTAGTGGCTAACTATATTGATGAACCTAAAACAATCATTCTTTCAACACATATTATTGAAGAAGTTTCAGAGATATTAGAGAAAGTAATAATAATAAAAGACGGAAAGCTTTTAGGGGATAAGGAAGTAGAGAGTCTATTAGGGGGAGCTTATTTAGTTTCAGGATCATCAGAGAATGTAGCAAAATATATAGCAAATAAGAAATGCATTAATATAGAAACTATAGCTGGATTTAAGGAAGCTACAATTATTGGAGAATTAAGTGAAGAGGATAATAATCAAATAAAGGAATTAAGATTAGAAATATCTAAGGTTGAACTTCAAAAGTTATTTATCCACTTAACTGGAGAGGAGGAAGTTAAATAATGAAAATTAAATCAGTTTTTAAATTTAGCGTTGCCAATATGGTTAAATCAATAGGTGCTTTCTATGGAATATTTATAAGTGTATGTGTATTATTAATTTTCCTTGCAAACTCTAGCGGGGGGACTGTTAGCTCATCTGGAGTAGAGTTATCTTCAGCAATATTTATTTTTATAGCAGGATTAAATAGTTTTAAAGAAAATTTTTATTTTATGAAGAGCAATAATGTATCAAGAAGAGATTTTCTATATGGAACTATACTATCAATGATTCCAATAGCATTTGTTATGTCCTTTATAGATATAATAGTTAATAGAATATATAATCTTTTTATTCCTAGTCCAACTAATTACGATATGGTATATGGGAATATGAGAACATTAGGGATAATGACAGAAGTAAATAAAGGAATATGGGTACAAAATAATAGCATTGAAACCTTATTAAACACCTTCTTATTTCAAGGCGTAGTTTATGCCTTTGCATTTGTACTTGGTTTTGTAATTACAATTTTATATTATAAATCTAATAAATTAACAAAGGTAATAATATCTGTAGCACCTGTAGCTTTAATAGTTCTTTTAAATCTAATTATTGATATATATCCAGGCATATTAAGTGGAGGAATTAAATTTATTCAATTCATATTTGGATGGAATACATTAAATCCTTATGCAGCTATTTTAACCTTTATAATTTCATTTATTAGCTTATCTTTAATTGCAAGACTATTAACTAAAAAGGTTGTTTTAAAGTAATATAGAGTTTAATTTAATATTTTTAATTTAGTATTGTAATTTAGAAATAAACAATTAATTTCTTTCAAAGCTCCTTGGGGAGTTTTTTAATTAAATTTTTACTATTTATTCTTAATTTTTCATTATGCGACAGCGCTGATTAGCCCCAATAGTATTAGAGTAATTAACTCAATAATATTGGGGCTAATGTATTTTAATAATAAATTGAAAGCTTTATTTTATAATAAATATAAGAATACACAAATAAAGTGACATAGGCTTCCTAGTATAATAAATATATGGAATATTTCATGGAAACCAAACTTGCCAAGTTGAAGTTTCTTAGGTTTAAGACCATAAATAACTCCACCAACAGTATAAAGGACTCCACCTAATACTAGTAAAAATAAACTTACAGGGCTTAAAACTGCTGATAAAGGTTTAATCATAAATATAGCAGCCCAACCTAGGCCTATATAAAGAGCCGTTTGTAACCATCTTGGACAGTCAAACCAAAGCATTCTAAATAATATTCCAGCTACTGCAATAGATGCTATAGTTGCAAAGAAGATAGTACCTTTAGAGCCTCCAAGTGCAATTAAGCAAAATGGTGCATAAGATCCAGCTATTAATATAAAAAT
>JAHAIU010000431.1 GCA_018372555.1 Clostridium sp. | reverse complement strand
AAGAAGTACCATAATATATCCCATCCAGCCATAGCACATAAGATAAAGTTAACTACCATACCTGCTGATACTGCACTGAATATAAATGTAAATAATCCAGCGATTAAGCAAAGACCCATACCTATTTCCATTAAAACAACTATTCTTTGGAACCATACTGCTACTTCAGGATTTGGCATCATAAATTGCATTATTGCAGCATACCAACCTGGAACTTCACTTATAATAGGCTTAGCCCATTCTGTTGCAGTTTCTGCACCTGCTGCTGCTGAAGCACCAGATGTTGCATCTTGTAACCAAGTGAAAGGCATCTTAACATTACCAGCTTTAGTCCAGCTGTCTGAACCAATTGTTATAGCATTAAAGAATCCTTTTATGCTACCTGCATCCCACATTTTTTCCCAAACGCTTTCGCCGATTAACTTCTTAATACCTTCAATTAACCATAGAGAACCTATAAATACTCTTAAAGGTACAAGCCATAATCTATTAGCTTTTGATGATAAATGACCTCTCATTACAGATCTTCTATCTTCCATAGTAAAGAATTCATGTTGTAAGTAACTATAAATAGCATGAACATCATTTACTTCAAATAAGTAGTGAATATTAACTAAATGTTTCATTATCATAGCAAAGAATCCTGATAATTTAAAGCCCATTAAGTTAGCAACACAGTATCTTCCACCGATAGAAACCATAAATCCATGGTATTTACCAGCAAATTTTTGCATTTCTTTCTTTTCAATTGATGCAACTATATTCTTAACAACTGTATCAGCTGTTTGAACTGCTGCTTCAACTATTTGTGGGGTACCCTTACCTTCTTCTTCTTCAAAGTAAGCAATATCTCCTACTACAAATACATCTTCCTTACCTACAGCTTGCATATATTCATTAGCTTGTAATCTTCCAGCTCTAGCTGTATCTAAGCCGTATTCCTTAGCTTCTTGGTTTGCTTGAATTCCGCAAGTCCATATTAATGTTCTAGTGTTTATAATTTGTCCGTCTTTTAACTTTATGTTATTTTCATTTACTTCAACTATAGGTGAATTTTTTAATATTTCCATTCCATGTTTAACCATGTACTTTTCTGCTTTATCAGCTTGTTTTCTATCTAACATATTTAAGATAGTTCCCATAGCTTCAACAACTTTTAATGTAACTTCATTTTCATCAACGTTGTATTCTCTAGCTAATCTAGTCTTCCATTCTAATAATTCACCAGCCATTTCTATACCAGTAAATCCAGAACCTGCAACTATAAATGTTAACATTTCTTTTCTCTTAGCTTCATTTCTTTCTAAGCTAGCTTTTTCAAACATTTCTTCAATGTGATGTCTAATTTTTAGAGCATCTTCAAATGACCATAGAGTGAATCCATTTTCTTTTACTCCTGGTACTCCAAAGAAAGCTGGTTCACTACCAGTACCTACTACTAAATAATCGTAAGCATATTCTCCGTGAGTAGTTTTTATAACTTTCTTGTCTGTATCTACATTTTCTATATAGTCTGTTACAACTTTAACTTTTGTTTTACCAAAAATCTTACATAATTCTACTTGAACAGATTCTGGATGAACTCTTCCTCCAGCTACCTCATGTAATTCAGTCATTAATGTATGATACGGGTTCTTATCAATTAATGTAATTTCTACATCGTTGTTTTTCTTATATTTTTTGGCTAGTTTCTTAGCAGTACGTACACCACCATATCCAGCTCCAAGAACAACTATCTTATTTTGTGCCATGTTGAAACCTTCCCTTCATATTTAAATAATTCTAAAACAGCATAATTAATTCTATACACTATTTCATAATATGTCTATATCACTTT
>JAHAIU010000430.1 GCA_018372555.1 Clostridium sp. | reverse complement strand
CATCTCATATATCTGCTACATTTACTCCTAAGGTTTCGGGTAGTGTTGGACTTTATCTTGTTTGGCAGACTCGTCCGACCTTAGTAAGCCTTGTATATAGTTCGTGTTCCTCAGGCCAAGACTTTTCCTCCGACTTCCTTCAGATTCCACCTCACGATGGACACCCTTGTCATTGGCTAGTGGTTCACACTACCAAGCCCACAACGGACTTTCACCGTCAAGTTGTTGCCCATGCTGGGCACACCAAAAAATATAACTAGAAATAAATTTACAGTTATATCAGTAAACTAATTTATTATTTACACAAATTTTTAAATATTCTCTTTTATTTAGCTAATTCCTCCATAGCTTTTTTATTTTCCTCAAAAACTTCATCCATTAGTTCCATATCTTCTTTTAATTGTTTTTGTATTAAAAACTCTATAAAGTCTATTACTTCACATTGCCTTTTCTCACTTAGTTCTTTTGATAATTCTGTAATCTTCTTTACTAATTCCATTTTAAATCATCCTAACTATTGATTTCTTATCTTTCTTATATCTTATAATCAAACTATATTTTATAGGCTTAATAATTAATACAATTATAGCATATCTATTGTTTCTTTTTTTCATTGAAAAAAAGAAACTTCACATTACTATAAAACTTCTTTGAAATCGATATTTTATTATTAGTTAAAATACTTACATGCTTCAACACTTGAAAATGTTATGTATACTTCTAAATTATTATAAAAATTCGATACCAAAATTCTATTTCCAAATCCATCTTTATTTCCTAATTTATATTTAAATATATCTTGATTTTCACCTTTAAATATCTATTTAACTCTTTCTTGATTAATTTCGTTTTCTATTAAATCTTCTAGCATTTGCTTACCTACATCATTCATTTCTTTTCTGAAAAATGGTAGTAATACTGTGCATTTACCTTTAAACTGTTTGTTACATTCATAATAATATATCGCTCTAGCAATAGCTTCAAATGAATATGATAACCTATGAGTATTAACTTCTGCTATAGCTATTGGAAAATCATTTTTTTTTAATTTCAAATTGCCTTATTTGATAATTTTAAGTAAATTCGGATTTCTTCTAACACTTCTTGCTAATTTTGTTTTAGTATAAATATAAGCTATAGCATTATTACAAACTTTAACATCTAAACATGCCATTAAATATTCATCATCATTAGATTTAGATAAGTTATGTTTATCACAAGATGGAACTATAATTAAATCTTTACGAAAGTTTTTATCTAAAACTACTTTTATATCTTTATCTTCTGGAAATAAACATTTTGGAGGAACATGTTCTCTAGATGTTGCCTCTTTATCACACTAATAACAATTCTCATTTTTCTTACTCATCTTTTTCTCTCCTCGATTTATAATCAACATAATATAGCATAATTTTTTAACAAAGGAAATCGGAATTATTTCTTCATCCTTATTATTTTCGACAATTATCTATTAACCTTCTTCGTAATCAAAAAAATCCTCTGTAATTCCAGTCATTTCGCAAAAATTCTTAAATTCCAGTCCCTCGCCAGAATAATGGATCTCATCTGTATTTCCACCACATCCACTATCTTGAGCGAATTTAACTTTATCATAGATTTCTTTTGCATATTTTATTATTTCGGTTGAAATTTCACGTCTCTGATAACTTGCATTTATATGCATTTGTTCTGGATATGCTATCAATACATCATCTCCACATGTGCCTGAATATTCAGATACACTGAATTGTATACTTTCCACATTGTATTTGCCATTCTCGTCTATACAATATGCATAAATTGTATTATAACTACCCTCCAAATAAATCACTCTACCTTTTTTATCT
>JAHAIU010000429.1 GCA_018372555.1 Clostridium sp. | reverse complement strand
AGGTGTTAATATGGAAAGAATATTATTAGTTGAAGATGAAGATAGCATAAGAGGATTTTTAAAGATAAATTTACAAAGAAATGATTTGGAAGTTATAGAAGCAGCTACAGGGGAAGAAGGATTAGAGTTAGCTAAGTCAATGAAGCCTCAAGTAGCAATATTAGATGTAATGCTTCCAGGAATAGATGGATTTATGGTATGCAGTAAGCTTAGAAGTGATTTTCCTAATATGGGAATAGTAATGCTTACTGCAAAAGGTCAGGATATGGATAAAATAATGGGATTAGAGTATGGTGCAGATGATTATATTGTTAAACCATTTAATCCTTTAGAAGTAGTACTTAGAGTTAAGGCCTTACTTAGAAGAGTTAATGGAAGCAAAAAAGAAAAGAGTAAGCTAGAGCTCGGACCTTTTGTATTAGATTTATATTCACAAAAGGTTATTAAAAATAGTGAAGAAATAGATGTTACCCCTAAAGAATTTTTACTCATGAAAATATTCTTAGAAAATCCAGATAAAGCTTTCTCTAGAGATGAGTTATTGGATCTAGTTTGGGGAGAAAATTACTTTGGAGATGTAAAAATTATTGATGTTAATATTAGAAGGCTTAGAGCGAAGATTGAAGATAATCCTTCTAATCCAAGTTATATAGAAACTATATGGGGTATAGGATATAGGTGGAAGTCAAGAGTATGAAAAGCATAAAAAATGAATTACTTAGAGGAATAGTTATTATAATTTTTTCAACAGTTATTCTACTTAATATTTTACTTATGATATTTATAAGAAAATATTACTATGATAATACTGAGGATTTACTAAAAAGCAGGATGGATGTATCAGTAAGCTTTTATAATAAGTATTTTTCTTCTAAAACTTTAGTAGAAAATATTTATGATAATGTTGATGCTTTTTGGAATGAAAATGATGCACAGGTAGAAATATTTGACTCAAAAGGTAATCTACTTATGGATTCGATAGGAGTAGATGACTTTAATTATAGTAATTCTCCAGATGTAGCTAGGGCTTTAAAAGGGGAAATATCAAGGTGGGTAGGAAAGGTAAGTTATTATAACAATAAGGTTATGGCAGTATCATACCCATTAGAAGTAGATGGAGAAGTAGTAGGTATATTAAGGTTTATCACTTCATTAGAAGAAATTGACGGCGTTATAGCAAATATAATGTTTATATTTATAAGTATTTCTGCTGCAGTACTTATTATGGGAGTAGTATTAAGTATAATTTTAGCTAATAGCATAATTGAACCTATAAAGTATTTAAATAAAGTTGCTGAAAAGATGGGGAGTGGAAATTTAAGTGTTAGAAGTGCTATTAATAAAGAAAATGAGATAGGGCAATTATCTAATACTCTTAATTTTATGGCTAATGAAATATCTAAAAGAGAGCAACTTAAAAATGAATTTATATCGTCTGTATCTCATGAGCTTAGAACACCACTTACAGCTATAAAAGGATGGACTATAACTTTAAATAGTAGCGAAACAGATAAGGAAACATTGAAGCTAGGCTTTGAAATAATAGAGAAGGAAACTGATAGATTGACTTTAATGGTGGAAGAATTACTAGACTTCTCAAGGCTTATTAATGATAAGGTAACTTTAGAAAAAAAACAATTTAATATAAAGGATCTTATAAGTCATATAGAGTCATTTATGATACCAAGGGCTAAGAAGGAAAATATAGCATTAGTTATTAAAAATAATGTAGATGAGTTTATATATGCTGATGTTAATAGGATGAAGCAGGTATTTATAAATATTCTAGATAACGCCTTTAAATTTAATAAACCTGGTGGAAAAGTTGAATTTGATGTCTATAAAATT
>JAHAIU010000042.1 GCA_018372555.1 Clostridium sp. | reverse complement strand
TCTAAAATCTCTCTTCTTTAATCTTCTTCCAACATAAGCATTTCTTAAAGCTCTTATTACTGATTCGTTAGCAGTTTTGAATAATCTGCTCTTTCCACCGTAGTAACCTTTTGCAAGCTTTAATACTTTTTTATGATTTTTACGTGAATTTACCGCTCTTTTAACTCTTGCCATGTTTCAAACCTCCTATAAATATGGTAATAATTTCTTCATTGCTTTTTCTTGAGTAGTTGAAACATAAGCAGTTTTTCTTAAGTTTCTCTTTCTCTTTGAACTTTTCTTAGTTAATATATGGCTCTTAAAAGCTTTAGCTCTCTTTAATTTTCCAGTTCCAGTCTTTTTAAATCTCTTTGCTGCACCTCTGTGAGTTTTCATTTTTGGCATGATTTTAATCTCCTCTCTAAAGTTATGCTTTTTTAGGACCTACAACCATTGTCATGTTTCTTCCTTCATGCTTTGCTGGTTTTTCTACTACACAAACATCTTCTAACTTTGAAACAAAATTTTGTAATATCTTTTGTCCAATATGTCCTAATGTTGCTTCTCTACCTTTAAATCTAACAGTGATTTTAACTTTATCACCGTCTAATAAAAACTTTCTAGCATTTTTTGCTTTTATAGCAATATCATTTTCTTCAATAGTTAAACTACATCTAATTTCTTTTAATGTAGTAACTTTTTGCTTTTTCTTTGCTTCTTTTTCTTTTTTAGCTTGCTCATAAATATATTTTCCTAAATCCATTATCTTACATACTGGTGGATTTGCATTAGGAGAAATCATAACTAAATCTAATTCCTTCTCATATGCTATTTTTTGAGCTTCCTTTGTTTGAAGTATTCCTAATTGTGAACCATCATCCCCAATTACTCTAACTTCTCTAACTCTAATCGCTTCATTACAAGTAAAATCCTTACTTATATCAAGTCACCTCCAAAATTTTAAATAAATACACAACAAAAATAGAGGACTAATGCCGCCCTCTAGTCATTATAAAAACCTAGTTACATAAACTAGATATTATTAAAACTAATTACCCTACTAAGCATAGCCGTAAGGTGAGAAACGGCTGTTTCTACTTTACATACAATGTATTTTATCACTATTTTTTATTTGTGTCAATTATTTTACAATATTTATTTTATACAATAATAAAACTATTTATTCAATTTATTTATATATATGTTTCAATAAATAATCTACATTTTGAATATTATATTACTTTAAATTTCGATTTCTCCAGAAAAATCTAATATTCCACCTCTAAGATTATATAACTCTTTAAAGCCTTCCTCTTCTAAAAAGTTACATGCAACACTACTTCTTACTCCTACCTTACAATAGACTAAAATAGGCTTTTCTTTGTAATCTTCTATTTCAGATACTTCCCACTCCAGCTCTTCAACTGGAATATTAATTGAATTAAATAATCTACCATCCTTATATTCATTAAATCTTCTTACATCTAAAATTACTAAGTCTTTTTTATCTTTTATAAGCCTTTCAGCTTGCATACTATTTATTGATTTAATCATATTTATTCTCCTATATTTTTTCTCTTATTATATTCCTTTAAATATCTATATACAATATTCAATGTAAATTATCCTTTTTTAATTAAGCTATCCTCTTAAATAAAAAACCCAGCAAAGCTGAGTTTTTCAATAATTATCTATTTTTTTATTTTTTAATTATTTTATTCCTAATTGAAGTCTTCCATTCTAATAAAGTTATTTATCTTATAAACAGCATCTAATTTATATAGTTCTTCTATGGCTGATTTAATATTACCTTCCTTAGTCATATGAGTTACTAGTACTATAGTAACTTTGTTTTCATTCCCTATATCTAATCCTTTTTGTATTACGGATCTTAAGCTAACATTATTAGCACCAACTACTGAAGAAATCTCGCCAAGAACTCCAGGTCTATCTTCAACTGTTAATCTCATATAGTATTTGCTATCTATTTCACTAATATCACTAATTTCTTTTACCCATAAATTATTCTTAACTACAGGATTTAGATTTTCATTTTCAATATTACTTCTTAAAATTGATACTACATCCGAAACAACTGCACTACCAGTAGGTAAATCGCCAGCTCCTCTACCATAGAACATTAAGTCTCCTACTGCATTTCCTTTAATTAATACTGCATTAAAGGAATCATACACATTAGCTAAAGGATGATTTTCAGGTATCATAGTAGGATGAACCCTTAGTTCTAATCTACCCTCATTATCTTTTACTATTACTAAAAGCTTAATAACCTTTTTAAACTCCTTAGCATATTGTATATCTACAGATTCTATTTTAGTTATACCTTCTCTATAAACATCTTCGATTTTTATCTTTGTTCCAAAGGCTAAAGATGATAATATTGCAAGTTTATATTGAGAATCAAAACCTTCAATATCTGAAGTTGGATCTACTTCTGCATATCCTTTTTCTTGAGCTTCTTTTAAGGCGTCATCAAAATCTAAACCATCAAAAGACATCTTAGTTAAAATATAATTAGTAGTTCCATTAACTATACCATATAATCTTTCAACTTTATTAGCTGTTAAACTCTCATTTATACCATTTATTATTGGAATTCCACCAGCAACACTGGCTTCATAATTAAACATTACGCCTTCCTTATCAGCCTTTTCAAAAAGCTCATCTCCACCAGTGGCAAGTAGCATTTTATTTGCTGTTACTATATGTTTTTTCTTATCCATAGCAGCAAGCATATATTCTCTAGCAGGTTCAATTCCTCCCATTACCTCTACTACAATTTTAATTTCATCATCATTTATAATATCATTGAAATCTGTAGTCAATAATCCTAAAGGAACTTCAACTCCTCTAGCTTTACTAATATCCCTTACTAATATCTTGGCTACTTCTACTTCATAGCCTGACCTTTTCATAATTTCTTCTTTGTTTGAATTTAATATCATCCAAACACCTCGTCCTACATTGCCTAGCCCCAACAAAGCAATTTTGACTTTTTTCATTTTGCTTCCCCCTTATTAAATATTTAGCGCTAATTTAAATACTTATTGCTAATATATCCATTATACTAATATATTAAATAATTTGCCATTATATCTTGCTTTTTTGTAATTAAATTTGATTTTTTTAGTTAACTGTTAATTGAAAAAAAGCTGCCTTTCGGCAGCTCTTATCTATCTTTTACTAGTATCAAATGGTTCACCAGCAGCCTTTGGCGCTTGTGAAGATTTAGAGAATAAAACTAATGCAATTAATGTAACTACATATGGGAATACCTTTAATATTACCCCTGGTATTGTAGCTAATGACGGAATTGCTTGAGATACATTAGCTATAGTTGATGCAAATCCGAAGAAGAATGCAGCGCCTAAAATACCTAACGGTCTCCATTGTCCAAATATTAATGCTGCTAAAGCTAAGAATCCAAGTCCAGCAACACTACCATTAAATTCTCCAGCATAGGTTAATAATATTATAGCTCCACCTAAAGCAGACATCCCTCCAGATATCATAACTCCAAGGTATCTCATCTTAAATACACTAACTCCAGCTGCTGCAGCTGCTTGAGGATGTTCTCCACAAGCTCTTAATCTTAATCCAAAACTAGTTTTATATAATATAAATATACTAACTATAAGTATAACTATAACAAGCCAAGTTGTTGCATACACTTTAGTAAAAAATAACGGTCCTATTATTGGTATTTCTGATAAGAAAGGAACATCCTTTGGTATAAAGGAATTAACTCTTATATTACCACTACCTGTTATATTTCTTGCTAAAAATACAGTTAAAGCTCCAGCTATCATATTAATTGCTGTACCACTTATTACTTGATCTGCATTTAAGTTTATACTTGCAAAAGCATGTAATAGTGAGAATAATACCCCGACTAATACAGCTACTAAAAGTCCAATCCATAAAGCTCCTGCTACTCCATTTGCTTGAAGCTTAGAAACTGTTAAGGCACCTGCAAAGGAACCTATTATCATAAGTCCATCAAGCCCTATGTTTACAATACCACTTCTTTCACAATATAATGCTCCTAAAGCAGTTATTAATAAAGGTACTGTGTAGGCAATTGCATATGGAAAAATTTGTTCAACTATACTCCACATTATTTTTCCACCACCCTTTCAGAAGAATTCGTAGTATTATCTGACTTATCATCTTTTTTCTTTTTAAATCTTCTAATTATCTTATCCATTATCATGCTTGTTGCAGCAAAGTAGATAATTGTAGCCATTATAGTATCTGCTAGTTCAGGTGGTACCTTAACAGCCGCATTCATAAATCCTTTTCCTACATATAATATTCCAAAGAATAATGATGAGAATACTACTCCTATTGGATTATTTGCCCCAAGTAAAGCAACTGCTATACCATCAAACCCTTGGCTTGGCATAACTCCAATTTGCATTATATTTGAGTTACCTGTATATTGAATTGCACCAGCAAGACCTGCTAAAGCACCTGCAATCATCATAGAAATTACTATATTTCTATTAACTGGCATACCTGCATATTCAGCACCAAATCTATTATATCCACCAGCTTTTAATTCATATCCAAGTACCGTTTTATTTAAAACAAACCATATAATTATTACTGCAATAATTGCTAAGAAAATACCTAAGTTTATATATGACCCCTTAAATAAATTAGATAACCATTCAGCTTTTAAAGTAGCATTATCAGATAACATTCTTGATTCTGTTTCTAAGAATTCTCCTTTAAAGTAAGCAGGTACTCCATAATAAACTATCCAGTAAGCTATCCAGTTCATCATAATTGAAGAAACAACTTCATTAACATTGAATTTAGCTTTTAATGCTCCTGGAACTGTAGCCCAAATAGCTCCACCTAGTACCCCAGCAAGTACAACTACTGGTACTAATATAAGTTTAGGAAGATCTAAAGTTAATCCAACAGCTATTGAACAAAATCCTCCAAATAACATTTGACCTGGAGTCCCAATATTAAATAATCCTGTTTTAAAGGCAAATGCAACTGAAAGTCCAGTAAGCATTAAAGGTGTAGCAGTTGCAATAGTATTACCTATTCTTTCTGGGTTCTTTAATCCACCTTGGAATAAATATTTATATCCTTCAACAGGGTTAAAGCCCATAACCATCATTAGTAGTGCTCCTGCTAATAAGCCAAGTACTATGGCCATTATAGATTTTAAGCCTTGATTTTTTCCCATTAGCTTTCACCTCTCTTTATTCCTGCCATCATTAATCCAACTTCATTTTCATCTGTTTCATTTGCATTTACTATTCCAACTAATTCACCATTATTTACAACTGCTATTCTATCTGAAACATTTAAAATTTCATCTAATTCAAGTGATACTAAAAGTACCGCTTTACCATTATCTCTTTGTTCTACTAATCTTTTATGAATATATTCAATAGAACCTACATCAAGTCCTCTTGTTGGTTGAACAGCAATTAATAAATCAGGGTTAGATTGAATTTCACGTCCTATTATTCCTTTTTGTTGGTTACCACCTGATAAAGATCTAGCTATAGATTTACCACCTTCACCTGATCTTACATCAAAAGTTTCAATAATATTATTTGAGTATTTTTCTACTTCTTTTCTATTTATAAGTCCATTTTTAGAGAAAGGTTTATTTTTATATACCTTTAACACCATGTTATCTTCCATATTATAATCTAAAATAAGCCCTCTTTTATGTCTATCTTCTGGAATATGTGCTATTCCTTCATCTATTCTCTTCCTAATAGACATTTTAGTTATATCCTTACCATTATAAATGATATTTCCACTTTCAACAGATCTCATACCAGTTAAAGCTTCAACTAACTCTGTTTGACCATTTCCTTCAACACCTGCTATACCAACTATTTCTCCTCTTCTAACAGTTAATGTGAAGTCTTTTAACCCTAATACTTTTTTATTGTTTTTTACAGAAAGATTCTCAATTTTTAATACTTCTTCTCCAAGATTTGCTTCCTTCTTTTCAACTTTAAAGGAGACTTGTCTTCCAACCATCATTTTAGCCATCTCAGCTTCTGATGTTTCTTTAACATCAACTGTGCCAATGTACTTTCCTCTTCTTATAACACTACATCTATCTGCTGCTGCTTTAATTTCTTTTAATTTGTGAGTAATTATTATAATTGATTTACCTTCTTTTATAAGGTTTTTCATTATTTTTATTAAATCCTCTATTTCTTGAGGAGTTAAAACTGCTGTAGGCTCGTCAAATATTAATACATCAGCATTTCTATATAACATTTTTAATATTTCAACACGTTGTTGCATTCCAACTGAAATATCTTCAATTTTTGAATAAGGATCTACATTTAATCCATAAGATTTAGATAACTCTTCAATTCTCTTAGCTGCAGATTTTATATCTACAGTTAAAAACTTTTTAGGTTCTAGACCAAGTATTATATTTTCTGTAACAGTAAAGTTTTCTACAAGCTTAAAGTGTTGATGTACCATTCCTATCCCTAAATCATTTGCTACATTTGGACTAGAAATTTTAACTTCCTTTCCTTTAACCTTAATTACACCAGCCTCAGGCTGATACATTCCAAATAGCATTCCCATTAGTGTAGATTTCCCAGCTCCATTTTCTCCTAAGAGTGCATGGATTTCCCCCTTTTTGAGTTGCAATGTAACATTATCGTTAGCTACAATCCCTGGAAACTCTTTACGAATGTTGAGCATTTCTACTACATAACTCATGAGCATCCTCCCTATATTATTATTTAAAAATTTATGGACATATTATCTTTTTATGTAAAATTAAACTAGTCCATTCCTGATAGAAGAAAAAGACGGTAGTTCCGCCTTTTTCTTTAGTGTATCTATACTGAGAATGACTATTTAATTAAATCACCTTGTTCAGTACTTATCTTAATTTCATCATTCTTTATTTTATTATAAACTTCATCAACCTTTGACATAGTTTCATCACTTAAATTTGGATTTTCCTTAGGAAGACCAATCCCATCATTTTTAGCATTAAAAGTTAACGTTTTTCCACCTGGGAAACTTCCATTTAATTCATCTTTTATTATATCATATGTTGCATTATCAATTTTCTTAACAGCTGAAGTAAGTATAATTGATTTACCATTTTCCATAAGACCATCAGCATATTGATCAACGTCAACTCCAATTATCCAAGCTTCTTTTCCTGCTGCTGCTCTAGTTTTTGCTTCATTTATAGATCCAACTCCAACTCCACCTGCTGCTGTAAATATTGCTCTTACTCCATTATCATACATTGTTGCTGCAAGTTGTTGTCCAGCTGCAACATTATCAAAAGTACCTTGGTAAACTATATTTTCAGCTTTTAAGCTCATGTTAGTTCCTAAATTTTCATTAGCATATTTAACACCTTGTTGGAATCCCCAGTTAAACTTTTGAACTGATGGAATTTCCATACCACCTATGAATCCTAAATCACCAGTTTTTAGCTCAACAGCTGCTGCAACACCTGCTAAAAATCCAGCTTCTTCTTCAGCAAAATATACTGAAACAGTATTTTCGCCTACTTTTTCTACTCTTTCATTGCCTGTTTTACCATTGTTAGGAGAACCGTCAATAATTATAAACTTTGCATCTGAATATCTATCTTGCGCTTGAAAAATAGCAGTTTCAAACTTAAACCCTGGAGTTACAATAAACTTATAGTCTGTATCGTAAAGGTTTCCTATTTCCTTCATATAGTCAGCTTCTGTAGTTCCTGCTGGCTTTAAATAGTTAGCATCTACATTTAATTCATCTTTAGCTCTTGAAATGCCTTCCCAAGTACCTTGATTAAATGACTTATCATCAATAGTACCAGCATCAGTTACCATACCTACCTTTAATTGATCAGCTCCACTAGTTGAACTATTTCCACAACCAACTAAACCTGTAACCATTAGTGCTGCTAACGCTAAAGCTATTCTCTTTTTTTTCATAAAAAATCCTCCTAATCTTTTGTGTGTACTCATTTTATCTTTCGAACTTTCAAAAAGATTATACAATATATAATTCGTTATTTCAACAAATAAAAATGATTTTCTTTATTAATCAATAGTATTATTTGTAATTACTCGTTTTAATACCGTATTATCATTAAAAATGTGTAAATAATATATTTTTTCATAAAAAAAACTAATCTTAATTCTCATTTTGTCTTATTAGTTAATATTATAAATAAAAAGTTAAAAGTCATTTTTCTTGAACTCCATGAAATTTATTATCAAAAATTTCAAAGAATCAACATTATATTAGCATTTTATTATTTATTCAACTTTCTCTTCATAGTTTTTACACTTAATAATAAAATTAAAAACACTAATAATATTAATACTTATTAATACTCATTAAAACTGTAATTAAGACCTTAAATTTGATATCCTTTACATGCGTCTGATATAAATAGAAAACTAATAAAACTTACTTCATTATACTGCTGAATCATCAAATAATATATTAATAATCATTCCTTATAATATCGGTGATATAATACAAAATACTAATTTAGAAATTAAAAAATTATAACGAATTCAATAATTTGTATTAAATTGCATTAAAAATATATTGTTGAAAACTCATTTATGAATTCTTTCATTCATTTTTAATTATTAATTCTAAAAAGCACCGTACCATTTCCATAATATTATTACCTTTTAAATAACCATATATACGCTTATAAATCCCTCTAAAATCCAGCCTATAAATCATTGTCTCTGCAATATTTAAATTTAAAATTAAAAAAGAGGCCTAAGAAGATCCCTATTATCATTATTCTAATAATAACTATTGTTCTTGTATTGTAACATCTTCAAAGTCTGAGAATATAGATTTAAAAGCTTCTATATTCATTGGTGACATTCTAATTCTCTTTAATGAATATAGTCCATCGCTAGCTGTTGCAATTCCACCTTCAGTAGTAACTGCTGCCTTGACTCCCATTTCTTCTGCTACCTCCATAGTTTCCTCATCATACCTTCCAACTGGATAACAAAGGAATTTACTATCAACTCCTAACTTCTCCTTTAAAGCATCTATAGCTTCTTGTATAATAGCCTTTTTATCTTCCCTAGCTATATTAGGAAACTCTATATGTCTTGATGTATGACTTTCTATTCCCATACCAGCATTTTTCATTTCTTTAAGCTGATCTGAACTTAAATAATAACCATCTGCATCAGTATTGTTAGTTATTATAAAGAATGTTGCTTTCATATCAAATTCCTTTAAAATTTTATATCCTTCTGAATAGTTATCTGCATAACCATCATCAAAAGTAATAGCTACAGGCTTCTTTGGAACATATCCTGT
The DNA here is from genome assembly GCA_018372555.1 of Clostridium sp. GTDB lineage: Bacteria > Bacillota > Clostridia > Clostridiales > Clostridiaceae > Clostridium. The sequence continues at coordinate 8,710 of JAHAIU010000042.1, read as the reverse complement.
TGAAAAAGCTTCAACAACATCTTCTAAAAGCATTGGTGTAAATCCAGCTTCCTTAAGATATTTAACTTGTTCCCTAAACATATCTGGTGGTACTAATAAACTATTATTAGTATCTGCTGCTGAAATTGAATGATACATTAATATAGGAACCTTTACGTCTTCAATATTTAATGTAGTATAGTCATCTTCATTGATTTTATCTTTATCACCCTCTACAATATCATCTGTTATTGTTTCTTCCTCAATATTAGTTTCTTCATTTTGAGTATCATTTAAAGTTATACCTTCTGATTTCTTATTAAAATATTTATATCCCCCAAAGGCTATTAATACAATAATCACGACTAAAATCACAATTCTAATTATTTTTTTCAATTACATTTCCTCCAATATATTCAAAATATAACTCCACTTAGTTTTTTTGTCAATATTTTTCTATTTGTTTCTATTTTTTTAATATTTCCTAAATTTTATATAAACCATTGTTAATGATACCTTATTTTTGTATAATTAATCTAAACTAATTTTAAGGAGTGTTTTTATTGTTTGGATACGTAACTCCTCTAAAAGCTGAGCTTAAAGTAAAGGACTTTACTAAATTTAGAAGTTATTATTGCGGACTTTGCATGCATATTAAAAGTAGTGCAGGCAATCTTCCAAGGATGGTCCTAAATTATGATATGACCTTTTTAGCCGTGCTTTTAGATTCCCTATCAACTAAAGAACCTATAGTAGAAATTAAACGCTGTATTGTGCATCCTATTGAAAAAAAGCCTATCATTATGAATAATGATGCACTTCAATATGCAGCTGCTATAAACTTAACTTTATACTATTATAAAGTTAAAGATGATGTCGAGGATGATAATGATCTAAAATCAAAGATTCTAGAAAAAATATTATTACCTTATGAAAAGAAAGTAAATGTAAATATTGAAGACATAAGAAGTATTATAGAGGTAAGTTTAAAGGATCTTAGTTCTTTGGAGAGAAATAAAAATTTTTCTTCAATTGATGAAATAGCTCATCCTTTTAGTCATATTGTTGGAAGTATATTGAAATTATATCCTCAAACCTTAGTTGAAGATACTGTAGAAATAAGGGATGATTTATATAACCTTGGATATACCTTAGGAAAATGGATATACTTAGTTGATGCCTTTGATGATTTAAAGGAAGATATGAATAAAGATAAATTTAACCCTATTAACTTTTTATTTAACAAGGATAATTTACCTTTTGAAGAATTGCTTCCATTATTTAAGGATAGACTTGAATTTACTATTTTAAATTGCTCATTTAATTGTAAACAAATTCTAGATAGATTGCCTATTAAAAGAAATGAAGATATATTAAGAAACGTTCTAGAATTAGGTATGATGGATAAATACCTTGGAATAACAAAGAAAACTAACGAAGATAAGAAGGAGTGACCATAATGAATCCATATGAGGTTCTTGGATTAAAACCAGGTGCAAGTCAAGAAGAAATAAAAAAAGCTTATAGAAACTTAATTAAGCAATATCACCCAGATCAATACGGTGATAACCCATTAAAAGATTTAGCTGAAGAAAAAATGAGAGAAATTAATCAAGCATATGATATGTTAACTAAAAATGGGGATGCTTCATCAAGTAGCTCATATAGTAGCTCTTACAGTAATTCATCAAGTAATAATTCTAATGATTCTTATTCTTTCCAAGAAATTAGAATGTTAATTCAAAATAGAAATTTACAAGAAGCCGAAAGAAGATTAAATTCTATTCAAAATAGAAATGCAGAATGGAACTTTTTATATGGAGTTTTACTAACTAATAAAGGATGGTTTGATGGAGGCCTTAAACATATTCAAATTGCTGTAAATATGGATCCTAACAACTTTGAGTATAGACAAACCCTAAATTCACTACACCAAAGAACATCTGCATACAGTAATAACTACTATAGAACTACTGGAGCTAACTCATCAAACGCATGTGATTGTTGTATTAATTTATGGTGCTTAGACTCTATGTGTGAATGTATGGGTGGAGACCTTATAGGTTGTTGCTAAAGAAGATAGTATTGGTGGTGATTAAAATATGAAAGCAAAAGAATTAACTGTAAGTGCTGCATTAACAGCTCTTACCATAGTAATTTTATATTTAAATTTACTATTACCTATAAGTACAATTAGTATTTTAACCTTAGCATCTGCTTTGATACCAGTTGCATTAATAAGGGGTTCTATTAAAAGTTCAATCTTAGTTTATATATCATCATCACTTATAGGGTTCTTTATACTTCCAATTAATATTATATTGCTTTATGTATTATTCTTTGGAATTTACGGAATTGTAAAGTACTTTATTGAAAAGATTAATAAGCTTCCAATAGAAATAATATTAAAAATAATATTTTTTAATATTATACTAGTTTTATCTATTTTCGTATTTAATTCAATTGTAGCAATAGAAATAACAAAACTTCCAATTTACTTATTATTTATAGTTGCTCAGCCAGTATTTTTAATATACGATTATGCATTAAGCTTGTTAATATCATTCTATCTAGATAGAATTCATAAGAGAATTTAATTTAATTAAAATAATAGATACATAATTATGATTAGTCACCCTACTTAGTTTTAGGTGACTCAACCATAATATGTATCTATTTTTATATTCATAAATTTATTCTCTTTATTCTGATCTTAGTTTTTCTGATAACTTTTCTACCTTTAAATTTAGCTTTTCTATCTCTTCTTTCATTTTTCTTTGATTACTCAAACTCTTTACTATAAATACTATAACAGCTATAGGAATTACAAGCATAAACAAATTAAAGATAACTAAAACATTAATATCCACTCTTCCACTCCTTCTATATTTGATACTCCCCTATATCATCTTTACAGTTACATCTCATTTTAATACAAAGGTTAATCTAAAAATGAAAATAAAATTTCTAAAATGCCTTCTACAATGTCACCTATTAATTCCCCTACACCTTTACCTACCTTAAAATTTTTCTTATTTTCTAATTTTACTTCCTGCTTTTTATAATTCATTCTATTACTTGGGTCTGAATTATAATAATAAGCTTCTTCATAAGTTTTAATTTCTGTAAAAGGTATTTTATTTACTTCACTATCCAAAGTCCATCCTCCATTAATTTTCATTAAACCTCTTTAATAGTATTCTCCAGTTTCCTACTAAAAGTCTTCTTATAAAAAATAATAAATACAGTTATTGTTGTTAAAGCTGCAAGTATATCTGATACTGGTTCTGCCGCTAAAACTGCTGCAAGCCTATTCCCTTCATTAACAAAGGTAGGTAGTATAAATATTAATGGTACTAATAATACTATCTTTCTTAAAAGAGCCATTACTAAAGATATCTTTGCTTGACCTAATGCAAGGAAGGTTTGTTGGCATGCTATTTGAGCTCCAAACATAAATATTCCTCCAAAGAATATCTTAATACTCCATGATGTTATATCAACTAACTCTTTCTTATTATTAAATATATTAACAAAAACTTCTGGGAATAGCATTAAGGCTCCCCACATAGTTATTGTATATATTAAACAAGAAGTTAAAAGCAGTTTAAATGTTTTCTTAACTCTTTCAAGATTATTAGCTCCAAAGTTATAACTAATTATAGGTTGAGCACCTTGAGATAGTCCCATCAATGGAAGGGTTATAATTTGCATTATACTATTCATTATAGTCATTGCTCCAACTGCCAAGTCCCCACCATACATAGAAAGCTTATTATTTAAACTAATTAAAACTACGCTTTCAGTTGCTTGCATAATAAAAGGTGAAACTCCAAGAGCCAAAATTGGTAGTAAAACTTTTGCTTTAGGAATTATATACTTCTTTCTTATCTTAAGAATACTTTGTTTTCCAAATAAAAATTTTAATACCCATATTGCTGAAACAAATTGAGAAAGTATTGTTGCTAAAGCAGCACCTTTTACTCCCATATCAAAAACAAATATAAATATTGGATCTAGTACTATATTTATAATTGCACCAATAATTACTGTAGTCATACCGATCTTAGCAAAACCTTGAGTATTTATAAATGAATTCATACCTAATGCTATTTGCACAAAAACAGTTCCTAATAAATAAATAATTAGATAGTCTTTAGCATAGCCTATAGTTGCATCACTAGCTCCAAATGCCCATAATAATTTTTCATTAAAAATTAAAAATACTACTGTACATATAGCTCCAATAATAATTAATGTAGAAAAGCTATTACTTAAAATTTCTTCTGCACCATCATCATCTTTCTTCCCCATCTTAATTGCTGCAAGTGGCGCTCCCCCCATACCTATTAAGGCAGAAAATGCAGAAATAATCATAATTAATGGAAAAGCAACACCAACACCTGCCATTGCTACTTCACCATTAACCATTCTTCCAATAAATATTCTATCAACTATGTTATAAAGAACATTAACTAATTGAGCAATTATAGCCGGAAGAGCTAAACTTATTAGTAACTTTCCAACAGACCCTTTACCTAGGTCAATTTTAGCTTTTGTCATTTCTCTCTCTCCTTTTTAATTTCATAATATTTACATTATTAAATTATAACATAACTATTATGATACTACTAAAGAGGATAATATTAAACTTTTTTATTAATTATATATAAAAAACTTTAATATTAGATTATCTCCTTACCAAAAGGCATTAATGAAAGTTTAGCAAGCTTTAAGGATTGTGCTGCAAAAGGTATCCCTACTATTGTAATACATAAAAAGAATGCACTAACTAAATTTGCAATACAAAGAGCAAAGCCTCCAAATATTATCCAAAGTATATTTAATAATAAACTTACGCTACTATCATCTCTTGTTACTACTTCCTTGCCAAAAGGAGCAAGTTGTAATCTAGCCATCTTAAAACATTGTAGTCCTATTGGGATACCAACTATAGTGATACTCCATAAACACCCAGCAAAAAGCCAACCTAAAGCATTAAAAAATCCACCAAATATTATCCATATTATATTTCCTAAACAGGACATCTAAAATTCCCCCATTACATCATTATTACTAGTTATTTCTTAATTGAACTAAAGCACAATTCTCTATTGCATTAATTTCATTATCTATACAATACTTTAATATTTCTTCACTTTCTGCCCCTGGCTGAATTAATACATTTTTTATACCAAGTTCCTTTGCTTCTTCTAAATATTTAATACCCAGTTTTGAATTTATACATAAATCAATAGCCTCTATTTTAAATGAAATATCCTTTAGTGATTTATATATATTTTCTCCACCTCTTGGATGTACTCCAGCTACTTTATAACCTTTTTCTTCAAACCTTTCTAATATTTTATACGCATACTTACTTTCATTTAAAACATCTCCAATAACAACCCAGTTATTTAATTTTATCATTTCTCTTATATCCATTTTATTAACCTCCAACTTATTATATTTAATTTATGAAATTGCTTAACTTTATTATTTCAATAAATAATCTACATCTTAAGTAATTATTTTATTTTAAGTATAAAAATAGTTTCTAAAGCAAATTACACCAATTGAAAGTATAAAGTTTTCAATTTTTATATAAGTTGCTTGTGTAATTGCCTAATTGAAAGTCTAAATATGAACTAACTTAATAAAATACACAAATTTTATTACAACTTATATAGTCTAATTTTATAAATAGTATATTATACTCTAATTTTTAAAAAATGCTTAAAAAATTATAATTAATTTCTTATATTAATTATATCCCATAAAGTGATAATGTATAGTTATATACCCTTACTTTAACCTTATCCTTAAGTCTTATCTTTAAGTTTTATCAAAATGTTGACTTATAATATAATAATATATATAATTTATATTAAAATTATAATATAAGTAGTAATAAAGATTCTACTCTTTATTAAGTTAGTTTATATTTAAGATATTCTCTTATATTATTAACTTATATAAAAACTAAATAATTAAATGCTATGAATAGGAGTAGTATTATAATAATATTCTTTAGAGAGCTGTTGTTTGCTGTAAAACAGTGTTTATTTTATAAGAACTTGCCTAGGAGCTTACTTGTTAAAAGCAAGTACGGGATACCCCGTTATAATATCGAGTGAGAAAATTTTATTTTCTAATAAGAGTGGTACCGCGAATATCCTTCGTCTCTTAATTGAGATCGAGGGTTTTTTTATATTTATTTTTACTACATTTAAGGAGGATTATTATGGCTAAATACGGAACTTCCATTGATAAAAAATGGCAAGATAAGTGGGAAGAAACAAAACTTTATAAGTTTGATCCAAATAAAGAAGGGGAAAAACTATATGTACTAGAAATGTTTTCTTATCCTTCAGGAAGTCAATTACATGCTGGACATTGGTTTAACTATGGACCAGTAGACTCTTGGGCTAGAATGAAAAGAATGCAAGGATATAATGTTTTCCAACCAATGGGATTCGATGCATTTGGACTTCCAGCAGAAAACTTTGCAATAAAAACTGGAATTCATCCAAAGGATTCAACAGATAAAAATATTGAAACTATGGAAAAGCAATTAAGAGCCATGGGTGCTATGTTTAACTGGGAAAATGAAGTTATAACATGCAACCCTGATTATTATAAATGGACTCAATGGGTATTTTTAAAACTTTATGAAAAAGGATTAGCTTATAGAAAGAAAGCTCCTGTAAACTGGTGTCCATCATGTAATACAGTTTTAGCTAATGAACAAGTAGTTGATGGTGTATGTGAAAGATGTTCAACTGAAGTAACTAAAAAAGACTTAACTCAATGGTTCTTAAAAATTACTGATTATGCTGATGAACTTTTAGAAAAACTTGATACTTTAGATTGGCCTGAAAAAACTGTTGCTATGCAAAAGCACTGGATAGGTAAATCTACTGGAGCTGAAGTTACATTTAAAGTTAAAGATTCTGATATTAAATTTGATGTATTTACAACAAGAGTTGATACTTTAAATGGTGTTACTTATGTTGTTTTAGCTCCTGAAAATCCATTAGTTGATAAGCTTACTACTGCTGAGTATAGAAATTCAGTTGAAAACTATAAAGAAGAAGCTAAAAAACAATCTGATATAGAAAGACAATCTATATCTAGGGAAAAAACAGGTGTATTTACAGGATCTTATGCTGTAAATCCAATAAACAATAAAGAAGTCCCAATTTGGGTTGGAGATTATGTATTAGCTACTTATGGAACTGGAGCTGTTATGGCAGTACCTGCTCATGATGAAAGGGATTTTGCTTTTGCTACTAAATTTAACCTTCCAATAGAAAGAGTTATTACTAGCAAAAATGGTAAAAATGATGAGTTACCATATTGTGAATACGGTAAGTTAGTTAACTCAGGTGAATTCGACGGACTTACAACTGAAGAAGCCAAAGAAAAAATAGTTGAAAAGCTAGCTTCTAAGGAGTTAGGATCTGCAAAGGTTAATTATAGATTAAGAGACTGGTTAGTATCTAGACAAAGATACTGGGGTGCTCCAATTCCTATGATTCATTGTGAAGATTGTGGAATTGTACCTGTACCAGAAAATCAATTACCTGTAGAGCTTCCATACGATGTTGAGTTTGCTCCAGATGGAAAATCTCCACTAGCAAAATGTGAAAGCTTTATAAACACTACTTGTCCTAAGTGTGGAAAACCAGCTAAGAGAGAGGCTGATACTTTAGATACTTTCGTTTGTTCTTCTTGGTATCAATTAAGATATCCTGATAACAAAAATACTGAAATTGCTTTTGATAAGGATATAGTAAATAAAATGCTTCCAGTAGATAAATATGTTGGTGGACCAGAACATGCTTGTATGCATCTACTATATGCTAGATTCATAACTAAGGCGCTTCGAGATATGGGCTACTTAGATTTTGATGAACCATTTAAATCATTAACTCACCAAGGTTTAATACTTGGACCAGATGGATTAAAAATGAGTAAATCTAAAGGAAATACTATTTCTCCTAATGATTATATTTCTGAATATGGCTCAGACGTATTTAGAATGTATTTAATGTTTGGTTTTGCCTATGTTGAAGGTGGTGCTTGGAGTGATGATGGACTTAAATCTGTTGCAAGATTTATAGACAGAATAGAAAGATATCTTGAAACTGCAATTGAAGCTATTAATAAAGGTGAAAACAATAAGACTACAATAGATAAGGCTGAAAAAGAATTAAACTTCTGGTTAAACAATGCTATAAAAGGTGTTACTGAAGATTCAGAAAAAATGCAATTTAATACAGCTATAGCTAGAATGATGGAATTTGTAAATGCCTTCTCTAAATACCTTCAAGAAGATGTTATGAATTTAGAGTTCTTAAAAAATACATGTATAGACTTCTTAAAGATATTAGCCCCATTTGCACCTCACTTTGCTGAAGAGCAATGGAGTCTACTTGGATTAAACTTCTCAATCTTTAATGAAACTTGGCCAAAATTTGATCCTAAGGCTTTAGTTAAGGATGAAGTAGAAATAGCTATCCAAGTTAATGGTAAGATAAAAGCTAAGATAAATGTTCCTACTGATTTAGATGAAGAAGGAATTAAAGCAGCTTCTTTAGCTAACGAAAATGTTGTTGCTGCTACTGAAGGCAAAAACATTGTAAAAGTAATTGTAATTAAAGGAAGACTTGTTAATATAGTAGTAAAATAAAAGAAAACTGAGTATCAAATTTGATACTCAGTTTTC
>JAHAIU010000428.1 GCA_018372555.1 Clostridium sp. | reverse complement strand
TTTAAAATTAGAAGATGCAGAATATGTAGCTAATGAGTTAGTGAAAACAGTAAAGGGTATGGAGCTTTAATTTTAATAAAATGAGCTATTGTAAAAACAGCTTACTTAATGATTTAAGATTGTAAATAATTGCTTTAAAACCTCCTAATAAACTTGAAAAATCCAAGTTTATTAGGAGGTTTTTATGATTATTTAGAACTAATTATTCACTGCAAGATAGCATATTAGTTTTCATTATCTAAATATGATATTAAAAAGCTGGCAACAGACCAGAATATTATACAAATAAAGTTTACACTATATAATAATGAGCTTTCCATTAAGTTTATTAAAGCAATACCTAAAAATAGAGCTAATAAAATAGTGAATCTAACCTTGGTTTTAGCCATTAGTGGTTGAATTTTTTTATTTAAGAAGAAAAATATTGAACCAAATAAAATTATTATAATCAAGGCTGCAAATATACCATTAACAGTAGTTAACTGAATATAAATATTGTGAAGTCCGCCACCTTCAATTCCTCTTAAATAATCAGTTTTATTAGCATCCATCATAGGAATTAAGTTACTAGTTCCAGTACCTATAAATGGGGATTTTTTTATAAGAATCCATGCTGTTTCCCATAAGGTTTCTCTACCATGAAGAAGACTATAAATTTTATCTGGGTTAAAGAATAACCATGTGCTTCCTCCTATTATAGGGATTAGAACTAAAGCAATTCTAAAGATAGTATTTCTATTATATATGAAGATAAAAGTAAAGAATAAAGCTAATAGAGCCAAATAAGTACTTCTTCCTCCAGATACAACGACTGTAGCAAGTTGAATAATAGAATTTACTAATAAAATACTCTTAAGTAATTTTGATTTGGTATAAAAAATTAAATATATAGATAAAATTAATGCTATTCCAGCAGAAATTCCAAGAGCATTTTCATTATTAAATAAGCCAGTATAAACTATTGAGTTTTCTACTCCCCACCAAATAGGCTCCAATATTATTTTAATTTGCTTACCTAATAAAATCATTCCTAAAGACACAGATGATAAAATAAAAGTAAGGAGAACATAAAAATATGTTAAAATATTAAATTCATCAAGTAACTTTGATTTCATTTTATTAGTATCTACTGAAAAAAATACAGTTAAAATCATAAGGTTAATTACAAATACTTTAATATTCTCTACAGATGGATAAAATAGTAATGTTAAAACTAGTGTTAATCCAAGGAATATATAAGTAACTATATTTGCCCAATGAACTTTTTTAATTTTGAATATAATTTCAAAACCATTTATTATAACAAGAACTAAACCCCAGGCAATTGATATTTTAGTTAGTATGTTAATGCCAGGGATAAAAGTTAATGCTGTTATAAAAGAAAATGTGGTAAACAAATATAATAATCTAAAATACAGCTTATTATTAATTATTAAATAAGCTTTTAAAAACAAATCTTTCATAAAAAAGCACTCCTTATAGAATTATAATAATAATTTTACCATTTATGCTGTAAAAGTGTAACAAAAGTTTTTATTAAATATGTATTAAGAATTATATAAAAATATATATTAAGATTTTATAATAGTATAAAATTGTATTAAAAAGTTTATATATATTTTGAATTGTGCTAAAATAAAAATGTTAGTTTTTTATAAATTTGAGTATAAAGGAGATTATTATTATGAATATACCTTTAATAGATTTAAAAGCTCAATATGAATCATTAGCAGAGGAATTAAAAGAGGCAACTCTTGGGATATTAACTTCAGCTAATTACATAATGGGCAAAACTGTAATAGATTTTGAAAAAGCCTTTGCTGAATATGTAGGCGTAAAGCATGCAATATCAGTAGGG
>JAHAIU010000041.1 GCA_018372555.1 Clostridium sp. | reverse complement strand
TTTTATAATACAGTTCATTCAATTAATATAAAAGATTACTCAAAAGAGCAAGTTAATGTATGGGCAACTGGAGAATTAGATTATGAAAAATGGAATAGATCGTTAGAAGAACATTATTCTGTAGTAGCAATAGAAAATGAAATAATCATTGGATTTGGTGATATAGATGATACTGGATATTTAGATAGGCTTTATGTACATAAGGATTATCAGGGAAGAGGGGGTGAAACTTTCATTTGTAATGAATTAGAAGATAAATGTATAACTAAGAATATTCTTGTTTATGCTTCAATTACAGCAAAACCTTTCTTTGAAGGAAGAGGATACATAGTTATAAAGGAACAGGAAGTAGAACGTAATGGTATTAAATTAATGAATTTTATAATGAAAAAAGAAAATAATTAGTATAATATTTACAGCATATGTTATAATTGAGATATAAAATCAATTAGAGATTATTTGTTTAGTTAATGTAAATTAAATAAATAAAAGGAGGAGAAATATGCTTGAATTTAAATATGATACTCAATTATTAATTGAGGGAACTAATTTATCTGAAGATGGAATTAATGAATATATAACTAAGAACATAGAAGGAGATTGCTTACTAGCAGTAGGTGATGAAGATTTAATAAAGGTACACTTTCATACTAATACCCCTTGGAAGGTTCTTGAATATTGTGCATCACTAGGAGATATATATGATGTAGTTATTGAAAATATGGAACGTCAAGAAAATGGACTACAAGGATAGTTAAATAATTAAAAATAAATATCTAAAGTATTATCTTTTATAGGGTATTGATATTTGTGTATGTAACAATTATGATAATAAAAAACTATTTCAATAAAGAGTAGATAAAAATTTTAAATATAGAAGTTATAAAAATACTGTAATATATAATAGTTATTGCAGTATTTTTTCTTTTATAATCTATGTGGATATATAATTTTAAGATAAGGTGGAAGAAGATAATTGCATAAGGTCATTTAAATGTGTGCACTTTTTTAAACTTACAAAAGTGTAAGTTTAATGTTATATATATCAATGGATGAAATTAAAAAAAAGCAATAAAATAAGCCTATAGTAAGAAATAGGAGGATTAAGCATGAGTAAAGAAATTTTAAAAGTTAGCAATATAGAGAAGTATTATGGAAAAAGAGGAAATATAACAAAGGCTATAGATAATATAAGCTTTACAGTAGAAGAAGGAGAATTTGTTGGGGTAATGGGGGCTTCTGGTAGTGGGAAAACTACGCTTTTAAATTGTATTTCAACTATTGATAAAGTAAGTAGTGGACATATTTTTATTTCTGGAAATGATATTACAAAATTAAATTCTAAGAAAATATCTAAATTTAGAAGAGAAGAATTAGGATTTATATTCCAAGATTTTAATTTATTAGACACATTAACAGCATATGAAAATATAGCTTTAGCTTTAACTATAATGAAAGTGAATCATAAGGAAATAGATAAAAGAGTTAGGGAAGTTGCAAAAAAATTAAATATTGAAGAAGTTTTAAATAAATACCCATATGAAATGTCAGGAGGACAAAAGCAGAGAGTTGCATCAGCAAGAGCAATAATTACTAAGCCTTCATTAATTTTAGCAGATGAACCAACAGGTGCATTAGATTCTAAATCTGCAAAGATGTTACTTGAAAGTATGGAAGATTTAAATAAAAATCTTAATGCAACTATTATGATGGTTACTCATGATGCATATTCAGCAAGTTATGCTAAAAGAATATTATTTATTAAAGATGGTAGGATATTTAATGAATTAATTAGAGGTAATGATTCAAGAAAGGAATTCTTTGATAAGATAATTGAAGTTATTACTCTTCTTGGAGGTGACCAAAATAATGTATTCTAAGTTAGCTTTTAGAAACTTAAAAAGAAGTTTTAAAGATTATGCAATTTATTTTTTAACATTAGTATTTGGTGTTTGTATATTTTATGCTTTTAACTCAATACAATCTCAAGGAATAATGTTAGATTTTAGTGAAGTTCAAAAAGAAGCTTTTGAGATGGTTGATCAAGTAATGGGATATGCGTCAATATTTATATCCTTTGTTTTAGCATTTTTAATTATATATGCAAATAATTACTTAATAAAAAGAAGAAAAAAAGAGTTTGGAGTATATATGACTCTAGGAATGGATAAAGGGAAATTATCTAAAATACTTTTTATTGAAACATTATTAGTTGGTATAATATCCCTTGTTATAGGCTTAGGACTTGGGATTATTATATCTCAAGGTTTATCGTTATTAACTGCAAAGATGTTTCAAGTTAAAATAAGTCATTTTAAATTTGTTTATTCACACTCAGCTATGATTAAAACTATAATTTCCTTTGGAATTATTTATATATTAGTATTAATGTTTAACTCAGTATCAATTGGAAAGGTACAGTTAATAGATTTATTAAACTCATCAAAGAAAAATGAAAATATAAAAGTAAGAAATGTTTGGGTTTCTGTTTTTACATTTATAATAAGCTTAGTTATGATAGGTTTAGCTTATTATAAAGTTCTTGATAATGGAGCTTCAACAATAGGTATAAATGGACCAAGTATCTTACTTGGTGCTGGTGGAACATTTTTCTTCTTCTTCTCTTTATCAGGATTTTTATTAAAGCTAGTGCAATCTAATAAAAGATTATATTTAAAAAACTTAAATATGTTTGTGCTAAGACAAATAAATAGCAAAATAAATACTGTATTTATATCAATGTCCTTTATATGTTTATTATTATTTACAGGTATATGTATGCTTGCAGGAGGTCTTGGAATCAGTAGTGCATTAAATTCTGATTTGAAAGATTTAACTCAACATGATTTAACTATAATAAATTATGATGGAGTAAATATTGAAGAATACTTTAAGGAAAAAGGATTAGTCTTAGGTGATTATTCTGATGATTATGTTAGTTACATTAATTATAAAAGTGATTTAAAATATAATGATATTATAAAAGAAGAGGATAGAAAAGAATTAAAGGATTTATATCCAATTGCAACTAATAGTGAAGTACAAATAATTTCTTTATCAAAGTTTAATGAACTTATGAAAATGGCCAATAAAGAGGAAATATCTTTAAATCCTGGAGAGTATGCAATATTTTCTGATATAAAAGAAGCTAATAAGGCCTTAAACACTGCTATAAAAGAAGAGAAAGAAATTAATATAAATGGAAATATATTAAAACCATCAGATAATAAGGTTATTGAATTAGTAGCATATAATGATATTATGAAAAATAATATTTGTACTATTATAGTAAATGATAATATTGTAAGTGATTTAACTCCCTATACATCATATGTAAATATGAATTATAAAAATGATGATAGTAAGATAATTATTGCTAAAATTGAAGAAGTAAATAAAAGAAGTGGAGATACTTACTTTGTGTCTAATGATAAAGAATCATTATTTGCAAGTTCATCAAGTATAGGAGCTACTATATCATATTTAGGAATATATATGGGAGGTATCTTCTTAATAACATCAGCTGCTGTTTTAGCTCTGCAACAGTTATCAGAATCAACCAATAATATTGCAAGATATAACTTATTAAAGAAGATAGGTGTAGATGAAAAACTTATAAATAAATCATTACTAATACAAATAGCAATTTACTTTTTAATGCCACTATCCTTAGCATTAATACATTCAATTGCAGGATTAGAATTTTCAAAAAGAATTATAACTCTCTTTGGTAGCATTAGTATTATGAAGAATATATTAATATCACTAGCAGTATTAGTTATAATATATGGAGGATATTTTATTGCTACTTATTTTGGAGCTAAGAAAAATATAAATAATTCAATATAAAGCATTATAGATTAAATTTTTAAGAATTTAATTAATAATATAAGCTGGAAGGAAAAATATTAACCTTCCAGCTTTTTTCATAATATAAAGTTTTATGGTAGTATATAATATGTGATAATACTTATTGTAGGAGGCGTAATATGAAAATATTAATTACCAATGATGATGGAATAAATGCAAGAGGGATATATGCTCTAGCAAAAGAAATAAGTAAAAAACATGAAATTACAGTTGTGGCACCAAGAGAACAAAAGAGTGCTTCAAGCCATGCTATTTCAATTCATAATCCGATAAAGATAAGAGAAGAAAAGATAGATGATGAATTTAAAGCTTATAGTGTAGTTGGAACACCTGCGGATTGTACTCAAGCCGGGTTATCATTACTTTGTAAAGATGTTGATTTAGTTATTTCAGGAATAAATAGAGGGATAAATTGTGGAACTGATATACTTTATTCAGGAACTGTTTCAGCAGCAGTAGAAGGTGCAATATATGATGTTCCGTCTATTGCTATTTCTATGGAAGTTGATTGGGAAAGAGAAGATGAGGATTATACTAAGGCAGCTAAATGGATAAGTAAAGTAGTAGATATAGCTGAAAAAAATTACTTAAGAAATGATGTTGTATTAAATGTGAATGTACCAAATGTTGATGAAGAAGAAATAAAAGGAATCAAGGTTTGTAAGCTTGGTAAATCTACTTATAAAACAAATTATGTTTTAGTAGAAGAAAATGAAGATATGATATATGAAATAAAGGGAACTAGAAATGCTATATCAGAGGATGATTCTGATTTATATTTCTTATCACAAGGTTATGTAACTTTAACACCTTTACATTTTGACTTTACTAATTTTAAGATTTTAGATGAGGTAAAAAATATATTTGAAAACTAGGTGATAATATTGGATGAAGAAAATATAGCTAAAATTTTAGAAGAAAGAAAATATATGAAGTTTAGACTGATAATTCAAGGAATAATAATTGGATTATTAGTAGGAATAGTAATAGTTTTAAATAGAATATTAATAACTAAATTTTCAGCTGTTTTTAAGGAATTTTATCTTTGGGGAAATAAGGGGCTTGTTAATATATTTCTTGTATTAATAATTTTAGCTTTCTTAGGATTAA
Source organism: Clostridium sp. (assembly GCA_018372555.1). Classification (GTDB taxonomy): domain Bacteria; phylum Bacillota; class Clostridia; order Clostridiales; family Clostridiaceae; genus Clostridium. The sequence continues at coordinate 13,091 of JAHAIU010000041.1, read as the reverse complement.
TTGTAGGATATATGAGTAAAGTAGAACCTATGATAGCTGGTAGTGGTATTCCACAAGTTAAGGGAAGAGTATTAAATAAGCTGAAATTAAATTGGCTTAGAATATTAGTTTTAAAATTCTTAGGAGGTGTAATAGCTTTATCAGCAGGACTTACTCTAGGAAGAGAAGGTCCATCTGTACAAATAGGTGCGTCAGTTGGAGAGGGAGTTGCGGAAAAAACATATAAAAGATTTCCTGTGAAAAAAGAATTCTTAATTACAGCAGGTGCTTCTGCTGGTTTATCTGCTGCTTTTAACTCACCATTATCAGGTATAATATTTGCTTTAGAAGAAATACATAGAAGTTTTTCTCCTTTAGTATTATTACCAGCAATGGCAGCTGCAATTACTGCAGACTTTGTTTCTAAAAACTTTTTAGGAATGGAGCCCTCATTAAACTTTAGTGAGCTATCAATAATGCCTTTAAAGTATTATTGGATACTTATATTGCTAGGGATTTTTGTTGGTATAATGGGAGTTATATTTTCTAAGGGAATAGTTTTATTCCAAAATATTTATGCAAAGTTTAAAAACTTAAAAACAGAAGTAAAAGTAATGATTCCTTTTGTAATAACTGCAATAGTTGGTCTTTTATATCCTAGTTTGCTAGGTGGTGGACATGAGTTAATAATGGATTTAACATCTAGGGAAATGACTTTATTAGCTTTAATTATAATATATATATTTAAGTTTTTACTCCTATTAATATGCTTTGGATCAGGGGTACCTGGAGGGATATTTTTACCGATGCTTTTATTAGGAGCTATTTTAGGAAATATAGCAGGAGTAATATCAGTAGATTATTTTGGAGTAAATACAATTTACATAACTAACTTTATCGCTTTAGGAATGGCAGCCTATTTTTCAGCAGTAGTTAAGGCTCCTATCACAGGTATAGTTCTTATTATGGAAATGACAGGCTCCTTTAGTCATTTATTATCTTTATCAGTTGTAGTAATAATTTCTTATATTACTTCAGAATTATTAAGAAATGAGGCAATATACGAGACATTATTAGAAAGGCTTTTAAAAAAAGTAGGAGTTTCTAGTAATGAAGGTAATGATAATAAAACTATATTAGAATTTGTAGTTGAAATGGGAAGTATAGCAGAAGGAAAGTATATAAATGAAATAGAGTGGCCAAAGGATTCTTTATTAGTTTCAATTAAAAGAGGAGAAAAAGAAATAATTCCAAGAGGATATGTAAAACTTGAAAATGGTGATTATATTGTTATTATAGTAAGTTTGGATAAGTCACCACAGGTTATAGAAGAAGTTAATAGTTTAACATTGGTTTAAAATTTAGACTATATAAGTTGTAATAAAGTTTTTGTATTTTATTTAGTTATATTTTATATTCAAAATATTTTAGTTAGGCAATTATACAAACAGCTTATATAAAAATTAAAAAACTATATGTTTTCAATTGATGTGATTTACTTTCAAAACTATTTTTTACTAAAGATAAAGAAGTACTCAAGATGTATATTATTTATTGAAACATATATATAAATAAATTGCAGTTTATAAACAGGGGCTCTATTAAGAAGCCCCTGTTTATACTGCAAAAATAGCATAATTTCAAATAAATAATTAATAATGAAATACGTACAGAGTTACTAAAATTAATTGTTTTAATTTTTCATTGTGCGATAGTGACTAAAAACTTTTCTTTCGAAACTCTGCAAGGAGTTTTTTCATTAATTATCAATTGTCAACTGTTAATTGCCTCAATATTCCTTCTTTTAAGGCATTTGCAATCTTATCTTGATTACTATCTAATGTTAAGTATTTTTCATCTAGGGAGTTACTTAAAAATCCTAGTTCTACTAAAGCTGACTTAGCTGAATTTAATTCTAATACAGCTAATGCATCTTCTTTTTTTGAATAAGTTTTAACACCCCTATTATCAGTGTAATTTAAGTTAGATAATGATAGTTGAATATTTTCGGCAAAGTTTTTACTTTCTTCATCATTTAATTTATACCAAGTTTCTATACCTTTAGCATTAGTATCATCGTAGTTACTATTACAATGTATTGAAATAAATAAATCAGATTTAAAGACTTCTGAAATTTTAATTCTTTCTTTTAAACTATCATTTGCATCATCTAACCAAGGTAAGGAGTCATTAGTTCTAGTATAAACAACTTTAATATTTTCTTTTTCTAATAATTCTCCAAGCCTTAAGGAAATACTAAGTACAATATCTTTTTCTAGGGTACCAGAAGGACTTTTAGAGCCTATATCAAAATCGCCATGGCCAGGATCTATACATACTATGAATTCCTTTTCTTTTGGAGATGATAATGTAACTTTTCTGTTAATAAGTCCTTTGTTATTTAGAATAAAATATATAGATACGCAAAATATTAAAGTAAATAACAATGTTAAACGAAAGACTAACTTTCTTCTTCTTTTACGTTTATAAAGGAGTTTTCTTTTGTTTTCAAGGTTAAAGCCATTGTTTTCCATGATATGCTCCTTAATTATATAATATCTTTACATAATACAAGTATAATAAGAAAAGAATAAAAAGTAAATATATGGAAATTAAATAAGTATTATTTCATTAGTTGATAATATAGAAAGATTGATATAAACTATAGTAAAGGGGGGACTGTTATGCCTAAGATATTACAAAATGCAAGAGAAACTATATTAAAAGAAGGCTATATCTTGCTAGAAGAAAAAGGATATAATAATTTTAGCATGAGAGAGCTTGCTAATAGATGTGAAATAGGACTCGGAACTGTATATAATTATTTTGAAAATAAGATGGCTCTAGTAATGGAGATTTTTAATAATACATGGATAGAAGTAATAGAAGAATCAAGAAATATAAAAGATAAGGATATTAAACTTGAAGATAAAATAAAATCCATATATAAGAATTTAGAAAAGTTTTTAAAATATCATAAAGAAGTATTTTATCATATTACTAAGGAAGAAAAGATAGTAAAAGAAAACAAAGCACATTCAGATAAATGTAAGAAGTATGATGTTATGGAAGAGTTATATGTAATAGTAGATGAAATAATAGAAGTACATAAAGAAAATAAAGATATTACTATTAATATGGAAACTAGAAAATTAACTTCCTTTTTAATAAGCAATATGATTACTTTATCTATGAAAAACACTGAATACACTATAGATGACTTTTTATATATTTTAGTAAATAAATTATAAGTAATAAAGGGGAAGTTTATTATATGAATTGGTTAAATAAACTGGAAAGAAAGATTGGTAAGTTTTATATAAGAAATTTAATGCTAATAATTATAGCTGGAACAATATTAGTATATGGTTTTACTATGATGTCTCCAGATTCTAATTTGATTGATAGAATTATTTTAGATCCATCTAAGGTAATGGAAGGAGAAGTATGGAGGTTAGTAACCTTTATATTTGTACCATCTAGTCTTAATATTATATCTTTTATGTTTGGATTATACTTTAATTATTTAGCTGGTACAGGACTTGAAAATGAATGGGGAGAGTTCAAATTTAATTTTTATTACTTTGTAGGTATGATATCTACAATTATAGTATCAATGATAACTGGAGTGATTGCTACAGGAACTTATATTAATATGTCTCTATTCTTAGCTTTTGCAATGATTTATCCTAACTTTAAGTTACTATTATTCTATATAATACCTGTTAAAGTAAAGTATTTAGCTATATTTGACTGGATACTTATTGGAATAAACTTTATAATTTACTTAAGTGTATTAAGTATTGGTGGAATGCTTGTAACTTTAGTTCCAGTTTTAAACTTCTTTATATTCTTCGGAAAACAAGTAGTTACTGGTACTAGAAGTAATGCAATTAATTTTAAGAGACAACAAAAATTTAAGTCTCAAGTAAGGCCAGTTGAAGTGCTTCATAGATGTGAAGTATGTGGCATAACAGAAGCTCAGGATCCAAATATGGAATTTAGATATTGTTCTAAATGTTCAGGAAAGCAATGTTACTGTATTAACCATATAAGAGACCATGAGCATAAATAATGAAAAATGAAGAATTAAGAATTGTGGTGGAAACTCAGATTTGGCTGAGTTTCTTTTTTTATTAATTTTTATTTAGTCACTCTTGATTTTTCATTATGTTATTGCACTTTTTTTATTTATTTTTTTGTTGTGGGAAGAAATAAAAGAAAGTGGTTATTAATAGTATTAATGGTGTTTAGAATCCTAGAGAAAATTAGAATAATTTAATTATAAAATGATTAAAGGTACTGCTATATAAGGCAGAAAATAGAGATGTAATTGTTTAAGTATAGAATGAATAAGAATTATTATTAAATAAGAGTAATAGTAATTATCAATTGTTTATAGTATAATAAAGTTGATAAAAAATAATTATTTACTAAATATATTATACAAAAATAATTAAAGAATTTTAAATAGAGAAATAGATATACATATAGATTTTTTTATTAGTAAGAAGGGAAGAAAGATGGAAAATAATGAATTAAAAAAAATAAATGATAATCCTTTATATATAAGATATATAGAAAATCCAAGTGAAGAGATTATTTTAGCAGCAGTTAAGAAGAATGGATTAGCAATAAGATATGTAAACAATCCTTCAAAGGAAGTTAAAGAAATAGCTATTAGAAATAATCCTTTAGCAGTTGAATATATAGAGGACTTAGATGAAGAAAATTCAATTTTAGCTGTAAGATTATTATGGAATTCATTAAAGTATATAAAAAATCCTACAGAAAAGGTTATGCTTGAAGCGGTAAATGCTAAGGGGTGGGCAATTCAATTTATAGAAAATCCAACCGAAGAAATAATGCTTAAGGCAGTGAGTAAGGACTATGATTCAATAAAATATATAAAGAATCCTAGTGAAGAAGTTCAATTAGAGTCTATAAATAAGTATTGGGCAGCAATTAAGTTTATTAATAATCCAAGTTTAGAAGCTAGACGAGCTGCTGTTATTGGAAATGAAGAAGCCATAAACTATGTAAACTTTGATTTAGATGAACTTAAAGTATTAATTAGTGACAATATAAAGGTTGTAAAGTATGTTTATGATTCAATAGATGCTGACTTTGTAGTTAATGTAGCTATAGAAAAAGTAAAAGAGGAATTAATTGATGAGAAATATATTAAAGACTTTTTAGAGCTTGAGATACTAGAAATGGATAAGGTTAATTTTATAAGAGAATATGGAAGTAAGAAAGCTAAGGTTCTATTAGTTGATTATAAACTTTCAAGATAAGGCATAAGAGAGGTGATAAAATGAAATTTTCAGAAGCAATAAGTACAGTAGAATTAGTATTAGAATCAGGTAGTGTACCTTTAATTATAGGAGAAGCTGGTATAGGTAAAACTTCATTAGTAAAGAAAATATGTAGCGAAGATAACTTTTACTTAGTTAATATAGATGCTAACCTTCTTAAGGAAGGTGAAATTGGTGGTCTTCCACTGGTTGAAAATGGCAGAACTAAATATGCAACTCATTATAAACTGATAGAAATAGAAAAGGCAATAGAAGATAGCAAATACAATGGTGTCTTATTATTTATAGATGAGTTAAATAGATGTGAGCATGCAGTTCAACAAGAACTTATGAACTTAATATTAAATAGAGAAATAAATGGATTTAGATTGCAAGATAATGTAAGAATTGTAGCTGCAATGAATCCATCTAATAAGTATGATGGATTTGAAGATAGTGACTATCAAGTAGTTGATATGGATAAGGCTCAAGAAGATAGGTTTGTTTGGCTTGAATTAACTTCTGATATTAAAGAATGGATCAAGTGGGCAATGAGTGATGAAGTAAAGGTTCATGAACATATAATTGAATTCTTATCAACATTCCCAGAATATTTAAACACTCCAAATTCTAATGAGTCCATTAGAGCAACACCAAGAAGCTGGGAAAGAGTAGCTAAAGCATATGATGTATATATTAATAATACAAATAACTATTCAATAGATACCTTCTATAATGTAGTTAAAGGAAATATTGGGGTTAGTATAGCTACAGACTTTATAAACTATATAAAGAATATAAAGAATCCTTTAATTAAACCTGAGGAATTATATCCTTATGTTATTTTGCCAATAGATGTAAAAGAGGAATTAAGAAAAGAAAGTCATTCAAGACTATATATTTTAGCTAAAAATTCATTGAGATACTTAAGTGAAAATAATACTGAGGCAAATAGAAGATTATTCTCAGATTTATTAACATGTTATCCTAAGGATTTAAGACTTGGAATTATGAAGGAAATAAAGGGAGATGTATCATTAGAACTTTATAATGAATTATTAAATGAAGATATGTTCTTAGATGCATTCTTTGAGATATTTGGATAGAAGGTAATGCTATGACATTTGAAGAAAGAAGAGATAGTTTACTAAAGCAAGTCTTAGATATAAAAGAAAATGGTAAAATATATAGTAGTTTTGAAAGAGAATTTTTTTCATTAGTTGAAACTGTAGTAATAGAAATGCTTGAGGGAGAAGATAGCTTCTTCGGGCAGTTTCTAGTTAGAACTGAAAGAAGTATTAGATATAATATTACTTGGCCTCTAGCAACTATACCTAAGATGCAAGGATTTAAAATGTATTTTAATCCATTATTATTTTTACTTAGTGATAAAAGAGAAATGCAAGCTTTATTTAAGCATGAAATATATCATATTATGTATGGCCATCATCAAAGAGAAAAGGCTCTTAAAAATAAGTATACTACAACTGCTGTTAATTTAGCTTTAGATATATCTATAAATCAATTTATTAAGAATTTACCTATGGATAGTTACAGGTTAGAAAGAGTTAATTTAGAGTATGGGGCTAATTTAAAAGAAGATTGTAGTGTAGAAGTTTATGCAGAAGAAATTGAAAAAGCAATTAAAGCAAAACTTAAGGATAGCAAAAAAGCTGATAAAGATGAGATAGTTGGTGAGCTGTTAGATATTTCAAAGGCTCATGATGTTTGGGAAGAAAGTAATTTAAATGATGATTCTATTAAAGATATGACTAAAAAAACAGCAATAGGATCATATAATGGTAAAGCTCCAAAGGATATTGAAGGTATAATTAAGGCTTATGGTGAAAAGGCAGAAATATCATGGCAAGATCTTTTAAAGAAAATAATACCATCTTTAAGGGCAGGAGAAAAAAAGACTGTTATGAGAAGAAATAGAAGACAACCAGATAGGCTGGATATTAGAGGCACTTTACCTAATAGTGTGCCTGAAGTTATTGTAGCCTTAGATATAAGTGCTTCTATGAGTGAACAGGAATTTAGTAAGATATTAGTAGAGGTTTTAGAGATAACTAGAACAAGAACTAATAAGATTACATTAATTGAATGTGATAATGAAATTAGGCGTGTATATGAAATTAAGTCTAAAAATGATATAAAGAAGAGATCTTTTAAAAATGGCTCTACAAAGTTTTCGCCAGTATTTAAATATATAAGAGATAATAATTTAAGAAATCATGTAGTAGTTTATTTCACTGATGGTGTTGGAGAAAAGGAGCTTGAATACAAGCCTTTTAAGAAAAACACTATTTGGGTATTAACTGGAGATGAGGATTTATCTTTAAATGAGCCCTATGGAGAAATAAAGAAAATTGAAACTAACGCAGTAAAAGGAGAAGGTGGTACTGCTGGATTAGATATGATAAAAGAGTATCAGCAAGAACATGGAAGATATTTTTAGGTGCTAGGGAACAATTGAAAATGAAAGAATGAAAAAATGAAAGAATTACATCAATAATTATTAATTTTTCATTCTTAATTTTTCATTTTCTAATAGTGTTTGTTGGTTTTACTGTACAAGTATAAGTAGACTAGTATTAGTTAATAATTTATGATATAATGATTTAGTGGGGGTGCTCTATGAGATCTTATAAAATAAGTAAGAATAATAGTATTCTGATAATAATAGGAACTTTAATCATTAGCCTACTAATAAACGTTTACAGTTCGGTTATGAATTCACGTTATAAGTTATTAATAGGTAAAGAAACTTACAACAGTGTAAGGGAAATTAAAACTAGAAATGAAAGTATTTTATCATTATTAGATCAATGTATTAAAGCAAAAAGTGTCACTAATGAAGAGATGCTTGTTTTATATAAGAATTATACAGTGATTTCTAATGAGTATAATAATTTATGGTCTAAGTATAAGGATTATGGAAAAGAAGAAATTATAAGTTTTAATAAGAAATCTAAAACTTTAGATTATTCAACAGAGATGCCAAATCAAGTTTATTCTAGAATAGAAACTTTACTTTTTGAGTATTTAAGCTTAGAGATGAAAAATCATAATGAAAAAATTATTCTAGAGGGAAATGTCATTGAGGATTTTATTTCTATGAATAATATGTCACAGAGTTTAAATGATTTTTATATAGACTTTAATAATACCAATATAAAAGATGTAGATGAAGAAAAGAAAGAAAGCATTTACATAAAGAATGAATACTGGGTAGATATTTTAAATGGTATAAATTCAGTTGTTGAACCCTATTTAAATTATGATTATACTTTAGAAAAATAAATATTCTTACTGGATACAGTTAATAAAATATTTAAATGAGTTTTATTTTGTATTTTAGTGGATATATGTAAGTTTACCATAACTTAGAAGGAAGTGAAGGGGTAAGCAAACTTACATATGTTCACTTTTTTTAGTTTTTTTATCTTAAACTGAGTTGAATTATGAAATTTATGATATATTAAATATATAGTAATTAATTTTCTATATATTATTAAGTTAGTTCATAATTTAAATATTTCAGTTAGATAATTACAAGATAAACTTATATAAAAATATATTAGTTAGATGATTATCTAAAAACTTATATAAAAATTAAGAAATAGATGATTTTAATTAATGTAATTTAATTGAAAATTATTTTTAGTTTAAAGTTCTATAATACTAAAAGGGGAATTTTTATTAAACTTATATTTAGTAAAAGTTGTTAATTGAAATATAGTTAAAGTAGTGGAGGAAAGGAGACAGTATGATTTTAAATAGAAATGATCAATGCTGGTGTAACAGTGGTAAAAAGTATAAAAAATGTCATATGGATTTTGATGAAAAGTTAGCAGCTTACAAGGCTAAGGGATATGAGGTTCCATCAATTAATATGATAAAAAATAGTGAACAAATTGAAGGTATTAGGGAAAGTGCTAAGATAAACAATGCAGCTTTAGACTTAGTGCAAGAAAAAATAAAAGTAGGAATGAATACTGAAGAAATTAATAAGTTAGTTCATGATCTTACAGTAAATAGTGGGGCAATACCTGCACCACTAAACTACGGAGGTTTTCCTAAAAGTGTTTGTGTATCTATAAATGATGTAGTTTGTCATGGAATTCCCAGTGAAGATACTATATTAATGGATGGGGATATAGTAAATGTAGATGTATCAACAATATATAATGGTTACTACTCAGATGCCTCTAGAATGTTCATGATAGGGAATGTGTCAGAAGAGGATAGTAAGCTTGTAAGAGTAGCTAAAGAATGCTTAGACAAGGGATTAGAGGCAGTAAAGCCATGGGGATTCCTTGGAGATGTTGGTGCTGCTATACAAGAACATGCTGAAGCTAATGGATTTTCAGTAGTAAGAGCCTTTGGTGGCCATGGTGTAGGAATAGAGTTCCATGAAGATCCTTTTGTTGCCCATGTAGGTAAAAGAGGAGAAGGGATGCTATTAGTTCCTGGAATGGTATTTACTATTGAACCTATGTTAAATCAAGGTGATTATGAAGTATTTGTAGATGAAGATGATGAATGGACAGTATTTACTGAAGATGGCGGTTATTCAGCTCAATGGGAGTATACTGTTTTAGTTACTGAAGATGGTGCTGAAATAATAGCATATTAGGCAATTAACAATTAATAATTGTCAATTAACAATTAAGGAAAAAATTCCTTTTAGAGTTTTGGAAATTAGGTTGTTTTTAAAGGAGCTGTCACAAAAACAGCTCCTTTAAAAATGAAAGAATGAAAAAATTAAAGAGTGAAAATGATTTGGGAAATGAAGTTTTGCTTTACAAGGAATTATTTTATAGAATGGAATTTTTAATATAAAAAATGAGCTATCCTTAACAGATTATAATCTGTTAATAGGATAGCTCATCACTATTATGTCATAAAATTTAAAGGATTAGTGACATCCGCCACCGCAAGATCCACATCCACCGCTTTCTGATTCAATGATAGGCTTAAGAGATAATCCTCTTCCTTCATTTTCTGCAGTTGAAAGTAGCTTAAATCCACCAAATTCATCAACTAGTTTTTCTTCTACTACGAAAACTACATCGTTAACTTTATGTGTAATGTCTCCTTCTTTAGCGTCATCTACTGTTATATTAAAAGCAGGACCACTACATCCAAATCCAGCTAAATTAATTCTAATGCTGTAGTTATCAACTTCATTTTCATCTAAGAATTCTTTAAATTCCTTGTAAGCTTCTTCGCTTATTATAATTTTATCCATATTTTCACCTTCTATTTCTAAATGATAATTTATATCACTAGTATACCATAGTGGGTATAAATATCAAGAACTTTTTAAAAACAATAGATTAATTTTATAAATACTTATTGTTTTTATTACGTATCATAAATATAATAAGTATTATAAAAGGTGCAATAGTGCTATTGTGCAATGAAAAATAAAGAATTGATAAAAAACTCCTTAGAGGGTTTGGAAAATTATATTTTTAAAAATTCTAAGTAAAAATATTAATAATTACTATTTTTAATTGATCTGCTTGTGCTATAATCCAATTATTTTAAGATTATAATAATTTATGATTTTTAAGAAGTCAGTGTATAATTAAATTATATAAAAGTATTAATCGGAGTAGAAGGGGGGCTTTTAAATTGAAGCCTTATGATTTTGAATATATAAAAAGTAAAATAAATGAGTATAATTGCTTAATATCTGCTAAAAAGATAGGAAGCTTTGAGATAAAGAACACAAAAAATCCAGATGAATATATAGATGGATATATGTATAGAAAAAAAGGCGATCTTAATGTAAGTATTCTAGAATTACATGGGCCTAATAATATTTTGATGAAAATTTCTCCAATGGAGATTGAAAGCTCTTATATGTTTATAAAATATGCTAAAGGAGTAGTAGGGATAGTTGGACTAGGTCTTGGATATGTAGTTCAAGAACTTGCAAAAAAAGAAGAAGTTAAAAAAGTAGTTGTATATGAAAAGGAAAAAGACATAATAGACCTTTATTATTCAAATTTTGAAGAAAATAAAAAAATTGAAATAATAAATGAAGATGCTTTTAAAGCTAAAGGGAAAAAGTTTGATTATTTTTACGTAGATATATATGAGTATAAATTACATACTAAAGTAGTAGAGGACTTTAAGACTTTTAATAAGCTTCATAATATAGAAGAATATTTCTTTTGGGGACTTGAGCACTTTCTATTAAGTTGTAGATATGAAGAAATAGTTTGGGTGTATGTACCTGAGTTATGGATGTACATTAGTAAAAAAATATTTGTTGCTCTTCAAGAATCAGGTTTATTAAAGCATTATAATCAATTAGATGAAACTTTAGTAAGTGAAGTGTTAAGTAAATTTAAAGTTGTTTTAGATGAATAATATATAAGTTGCAATAAAGTTTTTACATTTTATTAATTTGTATTTCATATTAAAACGTTAAGAAATTGAGATAACTTGACAACTTATATAAAAATTAAAAGATATATAAGCTTTCAATTGATGTAGTTTACTTTAAAAGTATTTTTCCTTAAAATAACATAAGTACTAAAGATGTAGATTACTTATTGAAACATATATATCTACAAATGAAAAATAGGAGATATAGATGTTTAGTATAGAAAATATAGTTAGCTTATTAGGGGAGTATAGTATGTATTCAATTCCTATTTCTCTATTAATAAGCACTGTTATAGCATTACTAGGAGTAGTGCCATCTGTTTTTGTAACTGGAGCCAATATATTGTTTTTTGGACCACTATATGGATTTTTAATTTCTTTATTAGGAGAAACTATAGGTGGATATATAACCTTCTTAGTATATAGGTTAGGTTTTAAAAAAGGAGCAGAAGGTATAAAGCATAAACATAAGTTATTAAAATCAATAGTAGAAGGAGAAGGGAAAAATGTTGGATTTCTAATTTTTGAAGGAAGGCTTATTCCATTTATTCCATCCGGATTTGTAACCTTGGCAGCTTCAATAAGTAATGTAAATGGATTGATATTTATTACTTCAACCTTTCTTGGGAAAATACCATCCATAGCTCTTGAGGCATTGGTTAGTTATGATTTAATAAATATAGATCAAAATTATGCAAGATTAGGATTTACTTTAATTGCATTAGTATTATTGTATTTAACATTGAAAAAATCAAAAATTAATAAAAAATGATATTGATCCAGAAAAGTGATTCAATATCATTTATTTTATTTAACAGTAACCAAATAAATATCTAAATGATCATTACTATTACTACTTAAGAAGCTATTAGCAACATCATCAAAGGTTAAATTAGCCTCATTAGATAAAATAACAAATTTAGTTTCAGCTTTTGCATTTGGCATAGTTCCAGTAACAGTTAATTTATATTTATAGATGTTTCCATAAGGGTCCTTATATGTTTTATTACCTGGAAATGCAAATAATAATATTACAACTAATAATAGTAGGGAGATTATAGATAGAGATATCTTTTTATTCAAATTAATCACTCCTAGTTAGTAGTACTATACCTTTATTATAACAAATATTACCATTTGAATGAAGGGGTATAACGTAAATATTATTTTATTATGACTTGAAGTTTGCCTTAGAAAAAATAGTTATAAGATAATAAAGAAGGGGCTGTCGCACTAAATAATTAGTGCGAAGCTCCTTTTTTGATGAAAAAAATAAATCCTAGACCCAAAAGTTCTAGGATTTATGGTAAATATTTTTCATGCTAACAAAAAAAATCTTACACAAAAATTATACTGTAAATCGAAAGTTTTATCAATTAAAACTTCCTTTTGATATAGATTGCATAA
>JAHAIU010000427.1 GCA_018372555.1 Clostridium sp. | reverse complement strand
ATTGCTAAACTTCCAATTAGAAGTGTTAGGATTAAGAAAGAGCTTGAAAAAAACATTATTGAATACTTTATTATTTTCTTTATCAACTCCTTTTCTTTCTCCAAAATTACACCTCCTTCTAAAAAAATGTATAAAAAAAGAAACTAAATTGCTAAATAACTTAGTTTCTTTTTTTATTAATTTTAAATTTAATTTTTCATATAATATTCAGTTATCTTCCACTTTCCATCAATTTTTAATAACTTAAAAATATATGTTGGTGATAAATCATTGTCTACTTTTTGGTCATAGTTATCTATATTATCTTTTTTTACATAGCTTGTAAATTCTAAGTAATTATTATTTGAATTATCTTCACAATCTGAATAAATTTTATTTACTATACTTTTTTTATATGGATATTTACCAGCATCAGCTTTTATTCCTTGAGATTCTAAATCAAAATTTCCAAGAGCTTCAGGTGTTAAATATTTCCCAACCATGTCCCTATATTTTAATGGATTACTTTTATCAAAATTCATAATACCTTGCATAAAATTTTCAACAACTCTTTTTGCATTTAACAAGTCTTCATCTGAAAACTTTCCATCTCTAGGTATATAATTTGCTTGATAAAAGTTTTTATCTCCAACTTGTTCTTTAGTTTTTACTGAAGTTACAAATCCTTCAGGTAAACTATAATAGCTATCTGATGTTTCATTGTTGTTATTTTCTACAGTGTTTTCTTTATCACTTTTAGCTTCATTTTTAGGTGAGATTTGAGTTGCAACATTACTTTTAGATACATTATCAACTTGATATTTTTTATATCCTATATACGCTAATGAGCTAACGAAAAGTACCACTCCAATAATTATTACTATTGTTTTTTTCTTCATTATTTTAAGCTCCTCCCTTAAATAAGTATTTCTCTCTATCAGAAATCTCTATATTAAATCTGATATTTTTATCCCCATTTATTACTAAAATACAATCTCCTGTAGAAAAATTAGGTATCGCATTTATTTCAGTATCTGTTAATTGACCACTAAAAATTTCTGACAATAATCCTTTTGTATTATTATCTTGTTGCATTATAAATTTATATTGTGTTAACTCAAAAAGTGTTCTTATTTTTTCAAAAACTTCTGAATTTGAAACATCCGGAACAACATCTCTTATGCTTTGTGTAGCAAATATTAAACCACCAAAATACTTTCTAGCTTCTCTTTCAAAGTTAATTAAATAATCAACTGCTAGTATGTTATTACTATTTATAATTCTATGTGATTCATCTAATAATAGTAAATATTTCTTAGCTTCTTCTACTGTTTTCTTTCCTTCATCAAATGCTTTCTTTTCTGGTAATCCTTGAGTTAAAGCATTATTCCAAAGCATACTTAATACATTAAATATCTGAGCATTAAATATTCTTTTATCAACTCCAGTTAATGTTCTAATCTCAAAGCTTACTATTTGCTCTTTTGTTAAGTCTTCAATAGAAGAATGTCCATCAAATAGTTTACCATAATTTCTGATAGCATTGTCAATTGTTAACATTATACTTTCTAATCTTTTCTTTCTAAAATCACTTAGATTTTTTCTTATACTTGCCTTTTCTTCATCTTCATAGAATACACCTTTAATATAATTAAGAAACTCACTTAATGTTGGGTATTCTTCAGCCTTATAACTTGTCGCTTTTTCTCTTTCTATTCCATATATAATATAAAAATCATGTAGAAGTCTTTCAAATTCTCTTATTTCTTCTTGTGTTGCTTCACCTCCTGCAATCCGGAAACGTTATGCAAGAATCTGGAAACATTAAGCCAGACGCACAAGGTCGAACGTCTGGCTCTATTTGATCAGTTCCCCTACACGCA
>JAHAIU010000426.1 GCA_018372555.1 Clostridium sp. | reverse complement strand
TAATCTATTTAAATGTAATGTTAAGTAAAGTAGTTCATTTTCACTTACATTCCATTTATAAGTTACTTCAAGGAACACTTTAATTTTCTTAGCACATTTGTAATCCTCAGGGTATTTAAGCTTTACTATCTCTAATAAGGATGTATCAACATTTACACTTTCATTTTTTAATTGTCTTTGAATAAAGCAACGTAAATGTGATATAAACCTTGTATAATCAAAGGAATATTCATTCATATCTATTCCATAATTGTATTTAATAATATCTAATACACTATCAATAATTTTAGTTAATAATACCGTTTCTTCCATATTATCCATCTCAAGATGCGCATTTGCAAAATGGAGTGTAATAAATGCTGCCTCTGAATCTGGAATATTCTTATTTGTCTTTTCTCTTAAATATTCAACAGCTCTTTTAGAAAATTTATATTCTTCAGGATATATCTGCTTTATTTCCCATTGAAGTGGATTTTTAAATACTAAACCATCATCTATTCTTTTAAGCATATAACTTATATGGTCTGATAAAGTAATTAAAATAGTGTCACTTACTTTATATCCTAAAGCATCTTCTCCCATTTTAATAATTTCACTTGCAAGCTCTACATCTTTCAAAGGTATTCTAGATAATAGTGTATTAAGTTCATTTAATGACTCTTCATTATTAAATATAAACCTTTTTTCTATTTTATTAGTATCTATTAAGTCCCTAGGAAACTTTTGATAGCCAACTCCTTTACCCATAACAATTAATTCTTCTTTAAGATCATTTACAACAAGTACAACATTATTATTAAATACTTTCTTAACACGCATATATACCTCCGAAATAATAAAAAGTGACCCAAAATAGTGATATGTATATTATAGCCCCATACCATTATTTTCGGTCACGCCTGATCAAATAAATACGTCAGTAACGATCCATATTAAATTCTTTTAAAAATCATTTTTATCATATCAACCTTAATTTAATTAAATTATAAATGAAAACTTATTCATTGTCAATGTAATAATGTATTGATAATTGTATTATTTATTCTTTTTATATCTTTTTCAACTCCTAAAATCCAAGTTATTACAATTCACATACTATTGAAATAATAAGCTAATACATGATTTTATCTTTCCTGATTATACTTATAAAATAATTACCCCAGAGAAAATATAACAATTCTCTAGGGTATTAATTAATTATATATACTACCTCTAACTATAGTCTCAATTAAATTAAACTCTTTATCAATAACTAATAAATCAGCATCCTTTTTTATATCTATACTTCCTTTTTTATCATAGACATTAATATACTTTGCTGGATTTATACTTGCCATTTTCATAATATCGAAAATATCTACATTGGAATGCTTTATAACATTCTTTACTGAATCTATATAACTCATTTCTAAGTCTCTTACATTTTCATATTTACTATTATCTAATATTTCTTCCCTTCCATCATCATGTTTTATCATTACTCCATTTTCTTGTGGAATAAGAGTTATCTTTCTTACATAATGATGCCAAGGCTTATCTGTCATAGCAAGTCCACAGCAGTCTGTTGATAAGATTATTTTATCACTTGTTTTTACTCTTAAAGCTATATCAAAGGCTTCATGCTTTACTGTTAAGCCTGTTTGTTTTGCAAACTCACAATACATATCCTCAAAATATAAAGCTGCTCCAACAACTCCAAGTTCCCTATGATGCATGCCCCTCATTCCACTAAAAGTATGAGTAAATCCTCCAAAACCATAGTCCTTCATTTCTTTAATCTTATCAAAGGTTGATCCAGTATGACCAATAGAAAGCTGTATTCCTTTATCTTTGCAAAACTCAGCTACTTCCTTTGCTCCATCT